>DATCKO010000192.1:0-6278 GCA_036562215.1 Haloplasmataceae bacterium
TTCATTTGGTCTAATGCTTGTTTAGCCCCAGGAACTAATAATTTATTTGTTTTATTACGTGCCATCAACTCACCTCCTACTTCTATTATTTTGTGTATTTATAGTACAATAATACTAATATAAAGAAGAGTTACGATATATTTAAAATACATCATAACTCTAATATTCAAACTATATTTATCTTGATTGTGTAGCTTGACCTTGACTCATTTGAGATTGAGCTTGAGCTACTAAACGTTTCGTAATTTCTCCTCCTACTGAACCATTCAAACGAGCTGCAGTATCAGGACCAAGATTTACACCAAATTCATTAGCAATTTCCATTTTCATTTGGTCTAATGCTTGTTTAGCCCCAGGAACTAATAATTTATTAGTATTTCTTGCCATCTAATTCACCTCCTATTCACAATTTACTATTATTAACCTTGCATATTAGTAGTTTGACTCATTTGTGATTGAGCTTGAGCTACTAAACGTTTGGTAATCTCTCCTCCTACAGACCCATTTAAACGAGATGCTGTTTCAGGACCAAGATTAACACCAAATTCATTAGCAATCTCATATTTCATTTGGTCTAATGCTTGTTTACAACCAGGAACTAATAATTTATTATTATTTCTTGGCATATCATTCACCTCCTCTACTACTATTTTTTGAGGATAGTGCTAAAACATACTTAAAAGCTGATTACAATTATTAGAAGTAAAAGAGTTATAGTATCAACTATAACTCTTTTTTTTAAAAAAGCGATAATTTCAAATTATCTTGTTAATTTTTACTTATTTTGCTTTTTGGGATAACTAGAACTTAATTGTTGTTGAGCCATAGCGACAAAGCGTTTAACCATTTCCCCTCCTACAGAACCATTGAGACGTGAAGATGTATCAGGACCAAGGTTAATTCCAAACTCTTGTGCAATTTCATACTTCATCTGTTCAATTGCTTGCTTCGCCCCAGGAACTAATAGCTTATTTGCACTTCTAGGCATAACTTCACCTCCTCGTTAATAGGATGCTACCGTTAAGCCTAAAGATACATGGTATAATTTAAAACAATTCCCCTAAATTGTCTTTCGGAATTATTTCAATACGATCATTAGCTGATATAGTTATTATTTCTATATTATCGACACATTCTTTAATATAATCTAAATAATTAAAGTGTGATTCATATTCTTTACATAAAGATAATTCTGGTTTAGTAACTGGATTTTCCGGAACAAAGACCGTACAACAATCTTCATAAGGTTCTATGGAGATATTATATGTATCAATTTTTTTCGCAATATTAATAATCTCCTGTTTATCCATTGTTGCTAAAGGTCTAATGATAGGCATGGAAGTTACTTCATTAATCACAAACATACTATGTAAAGTTTGTGAGGCTACTTGACCTATATTTTCTCCATTAGCTAACAATAAATAGTTGTTTTTGAAAGCGATGATTTCACTAATCCGATACATCATTCTTCTCATAATGGTTATATTATAATTATGAGGACAATTTTCATATATAGCCTTTTGCAATTTTGTAAAAGGTACATTATATACTTTTATCTTATCATTATGAGAATAATGCGCTAATTTTTCTGCAAGCATTAGCACCTTTTGCTTAGCTTGAAGGGAAGTATATGGCGGTGAAGAGAAATGAATGACATCAATGGCTACTCCTCTTTTCTGAACTTGAAAACCAGCCACTGGACTATCAATACCACCAGATAACATCAGTAAGCCTTTGCCATCCATACCTACTGGAAGTCCACCTAATCCTAATATTTCGTTGGTACTTATATAAGTACCTTCATGACGAACTTCAATGTGTAAAACAACTTGGGGATTATTTACATCAACTTTTATAAATGGTGAATTTTTTAATACAAAACTGGCAATTGCTTTTGATATTTCTAAAGAAGTTAAGGGAAAATTTTTATCCGCCCTTTTGGTTTCTACTTTAAATGTTGTTTCTTCTTTTATTTCTTCTTGAATAACTTTTAAAGCTAAATCTTTTATGGCTTCTAATTCTGATTTACACATCGCTACTAAACTATAGGAATGTAACCCAAAAACCTTATCAAGTTTTTTAATTACTTTCGTATGATCTTCACCATTTAAAACTATATAAAATCTTTCATAATGATTAATAAATTCCAAATTAGGAAATTCTTGGCATTTGTTTTTTATCGTTTTATTAACATGGTTAATAAAACTCATTTTATTCTTCCCCTTAATGGTTAACTCACCATATTTTACTAATATCCGATCATAAAGCATAATATATACATCCTTTTTATTTCAATTCTTCTATTACTTCTCTTAAAACCTTAGAAAATTTATCAATCTCTTCATCAGTAGTTAAATGAGAAAGACTTATCCTAATCTCATTACTTGCTAATTCATCATCTAAACCTATCGCTTTTAACACGCGACTAGCTTCAACAACCTTAGATGAACAAGCTGATTTCGTAGAAAAATAGATCTCATGTTCTTCAAAAGCATGAACAAAAGTCTCTCCTTTTATTCCTTTTAATGAACAGTTAATAATAAATGGTGAACAGTGTTCAATAGGTGAATTTATTCTAATCACATCATATTGACTTAAAATATCTCTTAACCTATTATTTAATCTTTTTACATGTGCATAATTTTTATCAAGATTAGCTAAGATTAATCGCATAGCTTTTGCTAGAGCAACAGCACTTGGAACATCAACAGTCCCAGCTCGTAGTTTAAACTCTTGACTACCGCCCGTTAATTGTGGCACTAATTCGATATCTTGTCGTTTAAATAAAGCCCCACTACCTTTTAATCCGTATATTTTATGAGCAGAAATGGATGCTAAATCAATATTCATATCAGAGATATTAATAGGTATCTTACCAATAGCTTGTACTAAGTCAACATGAAATACGATTTTATAATAACCTTGTAAAATTTTACCCACTTCATGAATAGGTAAAATGGAACCAATTTCATTATTAACACACATCATTGAAACGAGTATAGTATCTTTACGTATTGCTTTCTGTAGACTATCTAGGTTGATTTGACCATATGAATTAACTTCTAAATAAGTTACATCAAATCCTTGTTTTTCTAAATCCTGAAAGGTATTATATACCGAAGGGTGTTCAATTACCGTGGTAATAATGTGATTCCCTCGCTCTCGGTATTTACCACATACTCCCCTTATTGCTAGATTACTTGCTTCTGTAGCACTACTAGTAAATATTACCTCGTGATTTTTAGCTCCAATAAGTTCACAAATTTGTTTTCGAGCAATACTTAATAAATTGTCTGATATCAATCCAAATTTATGTAATGAGCTAGGATTACCCCAAAAGTTCTTGGTTGTTTGTATAAATGAGTTCAATACTTCATCATTAACTGGAGTAGTAGATGTATAATCTAAGTATATCATTGTAACACCTCAATTATTATTATAACCGATTATCTTACGATAATAGATATACCGCAGTAAGATTCCTGCGGTAATTTTTAATAAAATAGTTCATTAAATTTCATTTGATACTTTTCTAAAACTAGTTTGCGTTCCTTTGGACTAATCTTATCTAAAATATCCATTATTTTTTCAAAAGCTGATGTATAATCATGTTTAAAGAATAGTTCTTCAGCTGAAAGAATTCCTTTTTGATACTCTTGATTGGAAAAATAACGATAAGCATACATCAATACAAATTCTGTTAATAAGACCTTATATATTTGGCGATTGATTTCTTGCGTCGTTTTTTCCACTTTTTCTTTTATAATACTTACTGCCTCATTTAGTTTAACGATATCGATAGGAAAAGTACCTAACAATACATATAATTGACTTAATTCTATACTTAATTGCTTAATAATCTTTAAGTAATGATCTTGATTATCTAAATAAGCATATTTTAGATATTTTTTTGTACCATTAATTTTTTCTGTTAGTAAATTAATTTGGTCGCGAGCAGCTTTTTCATCTTTATAAATATCATCAATGATAACTAATTTATCATCTAACTCTTTTGATAATTTTGCGATTACATTACTTAATGCATCAATGGCTTCTGTAATTTGGGTATAAGTATCTAATTTATTTAAATATCTATTTTCAATATCATTTAAGCTTTTCTTAATACACTCAATGTTTTGAATTATCTGTTCTATTAAGTTTATGTCTTGATAGGTGATATTGTAAGAACCTTCCACAATTTTAAATATGGAGATAAAGTTTTTGGCAGTATTTTCAATTTTTTCGATATTGGCTTTTTGTTGATTAATAGTATCACTTATATAAATTTTATTACTATGTTCCTTATCTAACCGCGTAATCGTATTATTTAAATAATAGTCTAAGGTATCTAGTTCATCTGTGAAATCTTCAATAGAAAAATTATTAATCTCCTTGATAATCAGTTTTAGTTTATTCATATTACTATCGAATTGATTTTGAAAATTAATTTGCATATTACTAAATTCTTCTTCTGTAAACTGATTAGCCAATTTATTTAAATAATAAAATTTCGGTATCATATCATCATTAATTCTTTTTAAGATCTTAGGAGCATTATGAATATAGTTTTCGAGTATTTTAATATCTTTAAAAATATTAGATGCTAAATTATCGGCATCGTTAAAACGAGAAAGTTCTATATATTTATTACAATCTTTGAACTTGGTTTCAATCTCAAGGAAAAAGTCTTCTAACTTATCTTGATTATCTTTATAAACACTACTATTTTGAATATATTCACTTTTTAACTCTGTTAACATTTCATAATATTTATTAATATAATTACGGTTATCACTAGCCATATCAACATATTCAATGATATCGTTTTTAAAATGATTAGCTTTTTTCTCTAGTTCATCTAAATCTTTTTCAAAATTTATTTTAAGACTTAAAAAGTACTTATAATTATTTTGCTCGATGGCATCTTCTAATACATCTAACAAACTATATTGCGCATCTATCTCTTGTACTAATTTTTCTACTTCTTTTTTCCATCTTAAAATAAGCATTCCTAGTTTTTGATCATTTTTTAAATTATCATATGTAGCATAGTTTTTGATAACCTCATGTTGTTTAATGGATTGGATTCTTTTTCTTAATACTATTAATAATTTTCGATATTTTTTCTTTTTCAAACCCAAAACTAGTAAAATAATCATTAACGTAATAAATAATACAATAAAGGCGGCACTGATAATAATAATAGCTAAGTTATCTTTATCTTTAATAAAATCGATTAATTTATTACCAAACACTGTTTTCACCTCTGTGTTTCCAATTATAAATATTTTAGCATATATTCCCAAAAATTTCATTTTCTTTTTAAGAAAATTGTTATAATATTACAAATGAAGGTAAAAATAAAGATATATTATTGACATTAACTTATACTTATTATATACTATTGAGGTGCAAATAAAAGGCAGCAGTTTTTTCATTTATTGTCGCTAGATGATACCTATTAGGATTATTAGTAACTCTATGGCTGCTAGAGTGAACATATTAATTATCATCTACATAGTAAATAAGAAAAAACATCTTCTTTTTATTGCCAATAAAAATAAAGGAGGATTAATTATGTCACGTTATACAGGTCCAATTTGGAGAAAATCTCGTCGTTTAGGATTTTCAATTTTAGAAACTGGAAAAGAACTACAAAGACGTCCATTTGCCCCAGGTCAACATGGTAATCGTCGTCATTCTGTTTCTGAATATGGTTTACAATTACATGAAAAGCAAAAATTACGTTTCTTATACGGATTAAGTGAAAGACAATTCAAAAATCTTTTTGAAAAAGCTGGTAAAATGCCAGGTGTTGTTGGTGAGAACTTCTTATTCTTATTAGAATCTCGTTTAGACAACTTAGTTTATCGTATCGGATTTGCCAAGACTCGTCGTCAAGCTAGACAACTTGTCAGCCATGGTCATGTTATTGTAAATGGTAAACGTGTAGATATTCCATCATATATCGTTGAACCAGGTCAAGTCATTTCACTTAAAGAAAGATCACGTAATTTGCAAATTGTAAAAGAAGCTTTAGAAGCAACTATTTCTCGTCCTGCTTTCATTTCTTTTGACGAACATAATCTTACTGGTACTTATGCTCGTCTACCTATGAGAGATGAGATTCATCCTGAAATTGACGAAAGTCTTATTGTTGAGTTCTATAGCCGTTAATAATGTAAAAATGCTTTCTACATCTGTAGGAAGCTTTTTTATTTTCTTATATTTAATATAAATCATATTAAAACAATAATTGGTTGCCACTTATTATAAAC
>DATCKO010000195.1:0-12656 GCA_036562215.1 Haloplasmataceae bacterium
CATTTATACGGAGAAGAGGCTCTAAAACAAGTTGCGATTAACAGTAGAGTAATCGCTGAATACATCAATCAACATATGGAAGGTTTATGTGATATCATTTTCAAAGGTGTTGTTTCTACACCAAATGAAATTACCGAAGTATGCCGGGAAGTAAATGCTGACGATAATTGTATCGGTGTTATTACATGGATGCATACCTTTAGTCCTGCCAAAATGTGGATTAACGGTTTAACTAAACTTAACAAACCACAATTACATTTAAATACACAATATAATAAAGCCTTACCTTGGGATAAGATTGATATGGACTTTATGAACCTCAATCAATCAGCTCATGGTGACCTTGAATATGGCTTTATTAATGCCCGTTTACGTTTACCACGTAAAGTAGTAGTAGGTCATTGGCAAGATGAAGAAGTAATTAATGAAATCAAAGCATGGGTTAGAGTTGCTTCAAGCATCTATGCTTCTAAAAATACTAAAGTTGCTCGTTTTGGCGATAATATGCGTTATGTTGCCGTTACTGAAGGCGACAAGGTTGAAGCTGAAATTAAGTTAGGGTGGAGCGTAAATGGTTACGGTGTTGGCGATTTAGTTGAATATGTAAAACGCGTCGATGAAAAAGAAATTGACAAATTGATGGAAGAGTATAAAGAAAAATATACAATTAACACCGATAATATCGCTTCTGTCCGTTATCAAGCACGCTTAGAAATCGCGATTGAAAAATTCTTAACTGATGGTGGCTTTAACGCCTTTACAACTACTTTTGAGGATTTACATGGACTAGAACAATTACCAGGTCTTGCAGCGCAAAGATTAATGGAAAAAGGTTATGGTTTTGGTGCTGAAGGTGACTGGAAATTATCCGCATTAACTTATGTATTAAAATCAATGGGTAAAGGCTTACCTGGCGGAACAGCCTTTATGGAAAACTATACCTATCACCTAGAAAAAGACAATGAAAGTGTTCTTGGTGCCCATATGTTAGAAATTTGCCCAACCTTAGCACAAGGTGAAGTAAAAATTGAAGTTCATCCATTAAGCATTGGAGGTAAAGCAGATCCTGCTCGTTTCGTGTTTAATGGATTAACTGGTCCTGGTTTAATGGTAACCTTAGTTGATATGGGTGACCGTTTCCGCATGATTGTTAATAAAGTGGAATTATTACCAATTCCTCAAGCCATGCCAAAATTACCAGTAGCACGCGTCTTATGGAAACCACTACCTAATCTAAAAGATGCAACTGCTGCATGGATTTATGCTGGTGGCGCTCATCACTCAGTATTAACAACGCAATTAACTGTTGAAGATTTACGTTTATTTGCGAAGTATCTTGATATTGAATTTGTCTTAATCGATGAAAATCTCGACCTTGCGAAATTTGAACAAGAATTAATGATTAATGATGTCATTTGGAAACTTAAGGGAATTAAATAGGAGGAAGATTATGAAACTTGTAGTCAATGCAGATATCAAAAAAGGTAAGATTAATCGTAACATCTATGGTCATTTCTCAGAACATCTAGGAAGATGTATTTATGGCGGCATTTGGGTAGGTGAAGATTCACCCATTCCAAACATTGATGGTATTCGTAAAGATGTCTTAGAAGCTTTAAAAGAGCTTAATATTCCAGTTTTACGTTGGCCTGGTGGTTGTTTCGCGGATGAATATCATTGGAAAGATGGTGTTGGTCCTAAAGAAAACCGCAAAAAGATGATTAATACCCACTGGGGTGGAGTTGTTGAAAACAACCACTTTGGTACCCATGAATTCTTACGTTTATGTGAATTATTAGGTTGCGAACCATATATTTGCGTTAACGTTGGTAGTGGTACAGTACAAGAAGCTTCTGAATGGATTGAATACATGACCTTTGATGGCGAATCACCAATGGCAAATTGGCGTAGAGCTAATGGTCGCGAAAATCCTTGGAAAGTTAAGTATATTGGTGTAGGTAATGAATCTTGGGGTTGCGGTGGTAACATGCGTCCTGAATACTATGCTGATGAATACCGCCGTTATCAAACTTACATAAGAAATTATGGTGATAATCGTATTTATCGAATCGCTTGCGGTCCAAATGCGGATGATTACAATTGGACTGAAGTATTAATGCGTAATGCTCATTGGCATATGAATGGTTTAAGTTTACATTATTACACCATACCTCATAACTGGCATCATAAAGGTTCAGCAACGATTTTCGATGAAAAAGAATATTTCATCACATTAAAGAAAACCATGTACATGGATGAATTAATTACTAAACACAGCACTATTATGGACAAATACGATCCAGCTAAACGTGTTGGCTTAATCGTTGATGAATGGGGTACATGGTATGATGTTGAACCCGGTACAAACCCAGGCTTCCTCTATCAACAAAATACATTACGTGATGCATTAGTCGCCGCTATTAACTTTGCGATTTTCCATAAACATTGTGATCGTGTCCAAATGGCTAACATCGCGCAAACAGTTAACGTGCTCCAAGCTGTCATTTTAACTGAAGGTGCTGAAATGGTCTTAACACCAACATATCATGTCTTCAACATGTTCAAAGTGCATCAAGATGCTGACTACATCGAACTTAACTATGATAGTCCTAAGTATAAGATGGATAATGAAGAAATCCCTCAAGTTGTGGCTACTGCTTCAACAAAAGATGGCGTTCTTCATATCTCATTATGCAATCTTGATCCTCATAACGATATTGATGTTAATGTTGAATTACGTGGTAATCAATATAAAGAAGTTTCTGGTACAATTCTTACAGCACCAGCTATTAACTCTTATAACTCCTTTGAAAATAAGAATGTCGTTGCACCACAAAACTTCGATGGCGCTAAATTAACCAACGATGGTTTAGTAATCAGTTTACCAGCTAAATCAGTGGTGACTGTTGCGTTAAAATAATGGATCACAACCGTAAATGTAAATCTTGTGATGTAAAAATTACTATAACTGAAGAAGAATTATTGGATTTAATTGATGATTTACGTAAGCGTGGGGTAGACATCGCTAGTTACGATGTCTACCAACGCCGTTTAGAAAAGTGTTATAAATGTCCGCATTTAGATTTAACAGGAACCTGTCAATTATGCGGTTGTTTTGTAAAAATCAGAGCTTATGACAAAAATAAAGATTGTCCAGATTATTGTGAATCACGCTGGCAAGATATTTGATATTTGATTAAAAAAATAAAGATAAGTTTTATACTTATCTTTATTTTTTAGATTTAAATTTGAAAGGGTGAAGAATTTATGTCAACTCTTTATACTTCAAAATATATTAATCATAAACATGTAAATATAGATGATGCCTTTTGGAACCCCATTCTTAAACTTGTTGGAGAAGAAGTTCTTCCTTATCAATGGGAAGTATTAAACGACCGCGTTCCAGGTATTGAAAAGAGTCATGCGATTCAAAACTTGCGTATCGCTGCAGGTGATGCCACTGGTGACTTCTATGGCTTTGTTTTTCAAGATAGTGACGTTGCGAAATGGTTAGAAGCTGTTGGTTTTTACTTGCAAAAGCATAAGAATGAAGCTTTAGAAAAAATTGCTGATGAAGTTATAGAATTGATTAGTAGAGCGCAAATGCCAGATGGCTATCTAGATACGTATTTTCAAATAAAAGAGCCCCATAAACGCTGGACGAATCTCTATGAATGCCATGAATTATATGTGGCAGGTCATTTGATAGAAGCTGGTGTCGCCTATTATGAAGCAACAGGTAAACCCAAAATTTTAGAAGTCTGTTGTAAGATGGCTGATCACTTAGTAAAGATGTTTGGGGAAGAGGAAGGTAAAATTAAAGGTTATCCAGGTCATCAAGAAATAGAACTAGCACTAGTAAAACTATATAATGTGACACAAAGAGAAGAATATCTCAACTTAGCGCGCTTCTTTATAACAGAAAGAGGTAAAGAGCCTAATTATTTCGTGATTGAATGGGAAACAACTCGTAATAAAATGACGCATTGGGGTAATCATCCTTGTGGGAAACCAGACTTAAAATATAATCAAGCCCATCAACCAATATATGATCAACAAGTTGCTGTAGGTCATGCTGTACGCGCTATGTACATGTATACAGGCATGGCTGATGTTGCTGCCTTAACTAATGATGACAAACTTTTACAAACATGTCAAACACTATGGGATAATGTGACCAAGAAACAAATGTATATAACAGGTGGCGTAGGTTCAAATGTACATGGAGAATCTTTTTCTTTTGATTATGATTTACCTAATGATACAATGTATTGTGAAACTTGTGCTTCCATTGGTTTAATCTTTTTTGCTCAGCGGCTTCAACAAATTATTCCTAATAGTGAGTATGCGGATATCATTGAAAAATGTTTATATAATATTGTTTTAGGTTCAATTTCAGCTGATGGTAAACGCTACTTTTACGTTAATCCGCTTGAAGTAGATCCAATTAGTTCTAAATTAGATTCACGTAAACATCATGTTAAACCAGAACGTCAACCTTGGTTTAGTTGTGCATGTTGTCCACCAAATGTAGTAAGATTGTTAACATCGTTAGGAAATTATATATATACATCTAATGATAAAGAGATTTATTTGCATCAATATATCAGTAGCGATTTAATTTATAAGATTAAAGACACTGATGTAAAAATTACTCAACAAGGTAGTTACTTAGAAGACGGTAAAATGCATATAACACTATCTCTACCAACCCCTGCGGAGTTTACATTAGCACTAAGAATTCCTAAGTGGGCAAAGCAAGCGATAATAAAGATAAATGGTGAAGAAATTAAGTATAGTAATTATCTTGTCGATGGGTATGTTAAGTTGACGAGAGTTTGGAATGATCAAGACACGATTAGTATTAAGTTTGCCCTTGGGATCATAATTATGGAAAGCCATCCATTTGTAAAATATAACACTGGTAAAGTATGCGTCATGCGAGGACCATTAGTATATTGTCTAGAAGAAGTTGATAACGGTAAGAATTTAGCGGGATTAAGTTTAGATATCACTAAACCTTTACATTATCATCAAGATGGTAGAATTGGTTATATTATTGGTAATGGTTATCGCCTAACGCTTACTGGTTGGGATGGTATGTTATATCGTCCATTAATGCAAACTGAAGAATCTTGTGAACTTAGATTTGTACCATACCATACTTGGGGTAATCGCGGTGTTGGCGAGATGATGGTATGGATTAGAAAGCATTAAACCACTAGTATTAACTAGTGGTTTTCTTTTTTCTGGTAATTTGTGATTTATTGATTTCTTTGGTAACATCTGTAGATAAAAATTATAAATAAATTATTAACAGATGAATAAACTGTTTTAGTGATGTTCGACACTAATTGACAACTAATTAGTAGAGTTTTTTTAATATAAGAAATCTAGTAGTTATTATGTTAGGTTTGTAATTTAGCAATAATTAAAACTAATAATTTAACAAAAAAAGATAAACTAAATTTAATTAATACTCATTAAATTCAAATATATAATAATATTATTAAATTTGTAATTAATTAAAAAATAGTAATATAATCCATTTTTTATATAAAATAATGCATTTTATATGCGCTTTCATTGATTATAATTAACTTAAAGATATGAAAAAATCTACTAATCGTAGAACAGTAAAAGATAGAAACTCTTTTAATTGTGATTTACATTAATTTTTACAAGGAAACCTTGTATCTATATGTAACAAAGTTATGAACTAGAGAAAGAAAACTTATGTTAAATGCCTATTAGAATAATTTAAACAGTAGAAATTTAGTAAAATAATTAAAGTAAATCTGTGAAATCACGAAGTTTACTAATTCATAAACTATATAATAAAATAATAGTAAAATAATTTAATAAAATTGGTAAATATTCTTTATTTTCATGAAAAATTATAGTAAAATTATTATACTATAGAAGTTGTTGTCTTTTGTTTATTATTGTTTTATATAAGGGGAGAAAATTATGGCTACCATTAAGGAAATCGCTAAATTGACTGGAGTATCAATAACCACAGTTTCGCGTGTACTAAACCAAGATAAGTCATTCAGTGTTAGTGAAGATACTCGTCTAAAGATTCTACAAATGGCAGAAAAATTAAACTATGTTACACCTGCTAATCGTAGTACCAAAACTAATAATGTTCATAATCAACGCACGATTGGTTTGGTTTATTGGTACACAGTCACAGAAGAATTAAATGATCCTTATTATTTATCGATTCGGATTGGAATAGAAAACGAATGCCGTAACAATAATTTTAATCTACAAATTATACATTGTAGTAAAGACAATATGGATGAAATAGATAATCTAAAGGCAGATGGCATAATCGCTTTAGGTAAGTTCAGTCAACATTTCATTGATAAATTATACACTAAGTTTAGTAATGTAGTGGTAGTCGATTATTTAACTAAGCATTATTTTGTTGATGCTGTAACTTCAGATTTAACGGGTGCAATGGAGGATATAATTGATTATTTATTTAATAAAGGTCTAAAAAAGATTGGCTTTATTTGTGGTGTTGAACATACATTTGATGGAGAAGAAATCCTTGATGAACGTTTAGTGGCATATAAGAAGGAAATGTTTCTTCGGAATGCTTTTAATCAAAACTATATTTATTTAGGAAAATTTACTGCAGATAGTGGTTATGACATAATGACTAATATTATAAAAAATGATGAATTACTAGATAGTTATATTGTTGCCAATGATTCAATGGCTATTGGTTGTTTAAAAGCTTTGAATGAGAATAACATTCGTGTACCTGATGTTGTTTCTATTATTAGTTATAATAATACTTCTTTATCCCAATTTACTATACCTTCATTAACAAGTGTTAATATCAATACAAAACTAATGGGAGAATCTGCTGTCAGTCTTTTGATGGAACGTTTCAATAATGGCAGACAAGTTGCTAAAAAAGTAACGATACCTACAAATATTATTTTTCGTGATAGTTGTGTTTAATAAAAGAGGCTAAGCCTCTTTTTATTGGTTTATTGATATGTAAGTTATTTATTGTGATAAATTTATATATATGAAAATGAAAATCAATTCTTTTTATTTAAAAATGAAACCTTTGTAATAGCATATTTTTAAGAAAAATATGTTACAATACAAGTTGATAATTTAGTATTTCGTGCTTATAAAGGCAAAATATTATAAATATACATGAGGTGAGGAAAATGATCAAAGAATACACAATAAGAAATGAATTCTTAGAAGCATCCTTTATTAATTTAGGAGCAGCAATTACAAAATTAGTCGATTTACAAACAGGTATTAACATTATCTTAAGCCACAACGATCTCGAAGCGTATAAGACGAATCCTGGTTCGATGAATGCGATAATCGGTCGTCACGCTGGTAGAATTCAAGACTTTTATCTTAATGGGAATTTAGTAACTCTTCCTAAGACAAATAACAATAATTTCCAACTCCATGGCGGAAAAGATAGTTTTATGTTTAAATTCTTTGATGCTGAGGTACAAGATGATGCTATTACTTTCACTTATAACAGTCCCGCTAATGAAGGTGGTTTTCCTGGCAATGTAAAATTTTCCATTACCTATAAATTAGTGAATAATGAATTACAATTAATATATGAAGCTGTTAGTGATGAATTAACTTTAATGAACTTCACTAACCATGCATACTACAATTTAAATGTTGATAAAAACCAAGATATCCTTAATCATGTTCTTTATTTAAATTCTGATTATTATCTTGAATTAGCAGAAAATCTTTTACCATTACGAAAAGTTCCTGTTGATGATACACCAATGGACTTCCGCACACCTAAACCAATAGGACAAGACATATTTGAAAAACATCCACAATTAATATATGGTAAAGGATATGACTTACCATTTATTGTGAATAAACAAGATAAAATTAACCATGTTGCCAGTGTCTTTTCACCTGAAAGCAACTTAATTCTTGACATTTTAAGTGACCAAGATGTGGTTGTGTTCTATGCTGGTTGTCAAATGGATGAAACAATGGTCTTAAATGATGGTATTAAAGGCAAACAATATTTAGGTTTTTGTCTTGAACTTCAAGGTGTACCAAATTCTCCGAGCATTGAAGAGTTCAAAGATCGTAACATTTACCAACCAGGTGAAGTATATCGACAATTTACAATTTGGCGTATTAGTCATAAAAATTAATTGGAAACATCCCTTTCATAGTTATTAATGAAAGGGATGTTTTTATCACCTTTCTTTTTTATTAAAAATGTTGTAAAATGTAACTATATAGGAATAATTGTAGGTGAAGGTGAAAAGATGGCGACGATAAAAGAGATTGCCCAATTAACAGGTGTATCAATAACCACGGTTTCTAGGGTGTTGAACCAAGATCGAAATTTTGTGGTTTCCGACGAAACACGTTTAAAGATTATCCAGACTGCAGAAAGATTAAATTACATTACCCCAGCTAATCGAAATCTTAAATTAAAGAATAATAAGTCACGCCGTAAAATCGGACTTGTATATTGGTATACTACCAATGAAGAAATAAACGACCCTTATTATTTGTCGATTAGATTAGCAATTGAGAATGAATGTAAACGAAACAACATTAATCTAGAAGTAATTCATATGACAAAAGATCAAGATGCAAACATTGAGAATCTAAAAGCTGATGGCGTAATCGCCCTAGGAAAGTATAGTCAAAACTTTATTAATAGACTTTACGCTAAGTTTAATAATGTAGTTATCGTTGACTGTCCATGTAAGCACTATTTTGTTGATACTGTAACTTCAGATTTAGCTGGTGCTATGGAAGAAATACTTGACTACTATTTCTGTAAAGATATTAAACGTGTGGGATTTATATGTGGAGTTGAACATACATTTGATGGCGAAGAGTTGCTCGATATCCGTCTAGTAGCCTATAAAAAAGAAATGTATTTACGCGGAGCTTTTAATCAAAATGATATTTATCTAGGTAAGTTTACTGCTGATAGTGGTTATGAAATCATGTCTGAGATTATTAATAAAGATGAATTATTAGATGGTTATATTGTTGCTAGTGATTCGATGGCGATTGGTTGTTTAAAAGCCTTAAATGAAAATAATATTCGTGTTCCTGATGTTGTATCTATTATTAGTTACAACAATACTTCGTTAGCCCAATTTACGATTCCTTCGTTGACTAGTGTTAACATTAACACGAAATTGATGGGTGAGTCGGCAGTAGATTTATTAGTTGAACGTTTTGCGACAGGACGACAAGTAGCGAAAAAAGTTACAATTCCTACAAATATCGTTTTCCGTGATAGTTGTGTAAAATAAGACCGAATAGCAATCTAAAGATTATCTAGATACCTATTTTTCTAACAAAAAAAGAATCAGTATTTGAACTGATTCTTTTTTAAGTCTATCTAATTTTTAGCGTATATTGGTTTAGAAAGAACTATAATATCACAATAATCAGTTATTATTGGATCAATATATAACAACTCTTCATCAGGGTTTATGGAAAATGTGTAAGTAAAATTGATTATCTGATAATCAGAGAAATCTTCAATCGTGATAAAATCAGTTACATCAACAGTTGTATCATTTAAAATGTAGTTAGAAGTAAGATGTTTTTTTGTCACAATTAATAGACTTAGATTTTTTAGTTTAAAACTGGGAACGCCATAATTCTTAGTTTTAATGATAATGTAACTGTATTATTATTTATTTCTGAGGTTATGATTTCTAATCTATTTTTATAATGATTTATTAAATCGATAAAAGTGATGTTTTCACGATGCTTATAATTATCTGTTTCTTCAAGTAAATCGATGGTATATTGGTCAACTAAAGGTAATTCCACATCTACAATATACGATAAGTATTCCTTATCTTCGATTAAGACTTTTTGCCAGTTGTTTTCATTTGTACTAGTTATTACTAGGTAAAGTGTGGAATAGGGGATTTTTTCTTTTATGGAGAAGCTTACTCTCACGTTGACACTTTTCTTATCTTCAGTAAAATCACGTATTTCGAACTTGAAATCGGTAATCCATTCTTGTTGTTTAAGCAATTTATTAAACTTAGAAAGAATTGCTTGATATTGATCATAAAGCGAATTATAGCGACTAACCATTTCATTATATACAGCATCAATATTCCAACTAACTTCATTTGTCTTTACATTGAGACGAATCACCAAAACTAAGATAATGATGAGTATAACTGATAGAAGAAAGTTAATTGGTTCCATAAAACTAAAAGGCTTCTTCCCATGTAAGGTATTATTAATTTGTTTTTATAAAGTATTTGATATAGGAAAACGATTATCGCAATTAGTGCGAAAAAAACAAGAATCATTAAGATAATATACCGAATTTTTACACCAACAGATATCATCTTAACCTCCTAAAAACCTATGAATTCTTTGAATTGATAGTAATAGCTTCTAGTAACTTCGAGTTTATGGTTGTTTTTCATGATAAGAATAAGTTTCAGGTTATCCATTTTATTAAAATCAATAAATAAAGTTATTTATTTTAATAAAATGATTTATCAGTCAACATAGCTTACGCTATATTTACTCTAACTGGGTGTAACCCCACACCCTCTATTCCCTCTGCAAATGCTTCAGGAAATACTTTTCTTATTATTTGATATGCCCCATTTAAATCTGCATTTATTAATTTTCTTTTATTACTTCTAAATAATCCTCTAAATATTCTTCTGCTCTTATTATAATTCTCTTTAATAGGCAGTTCTCCATCCAAAAATGATGTTCCACTTGTATAACTTTCTTCTATTAGTATTACTTTTATTCCTATATTTTCTGCTTTGTAGATTATTTTATTTAGAAAGTCTTGATGCGGTATACCTACAAACGATTGATTGACTTTTTTACTCATTTTACTTTCTCTTTTCCAATCTTTATTATTACCTATAATTATTGTGTTTGCATCTAATGCTAAAGCATAATCTACTACCCATTTACTCGCTTTATGAATAAAGTCATTAATTCTATTGTTTCTTTTAACTGTTAATTTGTTCATTCTTTTCGTATAATCTAAATTATTCATTCTTTTTGCAATTTCTCTATAATGGCTAATTTTCTTGTTATAGTATTGATTTATTGATTTTAGACCCTTACCATTCAGTATTATAGGTACAGCCCCTATATTGTTACCTATGGTTGCAAAGTTATCTAAACCAATATCAATACCTATATATCTGCCATTATCTTCTCTTGTTTCTGGAATTTCTATTTGATATATCACTTCAATTATAATGTGATTATTTCTTGGAAGTATCCTAACTTGTTGTAAATTAGTTACTTTTGTATTCAATACAAAACCATTAAAACATTTAGGAAAATGAATTTGATTATCTTTTAATTTACAATTCATGTTTGTTAATATTAATGAATATCTTCCATTTTTAGGTAAATAGTTTGGTAATTTAGGTCTGCCTGTATATTTCTCTTTATGTTTACTCCAATCTTTAATAGTTTTAAAGAAGGACTTCCAATTCTTATCTAATAATCTTAATATTTGTTGTGCAGACTGCGCTGTTGGCATGTTCCTATAATCATAATCCATTCCTTCCTGTTTTAGTAACTTATCCATTTGATTATAAGTTATATATTTATTTTCACTACAAAACTTTTGCCTTATTTGATAATTTGCAAAATTATAAAGATTTTTAGATTTAAAACAATATTCATCTAACATCTTGTAATAAGGATTTTTAGGATTTATTATATGCCTTTCTACTCTATTAACTTTCATCTTCTTCATTCACCTCCTTTTCTTCAAGTATCTTTTTTATCTTTTGTCCTTTTCTTTTAGAGTATAATTTCATAGAATAACAATGCAATAAACTAATTATTTCTTCAAATATTTCTTCACTATCTAATTTTTCAGAACCTACTTCACTCATAACGACTATCTCACAATTATATTTTTTAAATAAATGATAAAATAACTCAAAGCCTATTCTGCTTAATCTATCTTTATAAGTTACCACAACTCTTTCTACCTTGCCTGCAATTACATCGTCGAGCATTTTAAAAAAGTCTTTTCTTTTTTCAAAACTAACTCCACTCGCTATATCTGAAAATACTCTTGATATGCAATATCCATTACTAAAACAAAACTGTTTCAACATCTGGATTTGATTTTCCAAGTCGGCTTTCTGTTTTGGTGTAGAAACCCTTGCATAAATGTATGTTTTTCTTTCTACTCCTTTATTGAATAATTTGTATACACTGTCTTTGTCATAATCATATCTGCCATTAGGTAAAATGTTTACTTTTATTAATCCTTTTTTAACGTATTTTGTAAGAGTAGGTCTTGTTATTTGCAATAATTCTAATACTTCTTTAGATTTCATTATAATCATCTCCTTTTAAGGTGATTAAATCATATATTTATTTGAATATCAATTATTTTTATTAAAATTCTTTAATATTCTTTATCAATTTAATTAATTTTAATAACTATACTTTCATAAGTTAGTACTATCTAAATCTTGTTGACAAAAAAATAAAAAATGATAAAATACAATAACATCGCAATTAAGGAGTAATCATCATGAAAAGAATACTGAAATACATGCTAATATCAATTTTCCTACAACTTGCATATTATTTTCTCTTTATACGACCCAACCTTAGCACCCATGGTT
>DATCKO010000196.1:0-2733 GCA_036562215.1 Haloplasmataceae bacterium
ACTTATAGTAATAACCATCAAAATTTTCAAAACATCTTTTTTAGTGATATTAATGAAAAAATATTACCTAATTATAGAGAATATTTTAAGCAAAAAAAAGCTATAATTAGAAAATATACAAATATAATTGAAGTAAGTTAATTATGAGGTGAGAAGATGCTCGATGTATGTATCTTAGGATGTGGGGGCAGTTTACCAATACTTAATCGCTATTTATCAGCAACATTAATTAGAATAAATGGGAAAATGTGTTTAATAGATTGTGGCGAAGGTACACAATTAGCATTAAAACAGTTGCATTGGGGACTAAAAAACATTGATTTAATCTGTTTAACACATTTTCATGGTGATCATATCAATGGTTTATTTGGTCTTTTATCGACCATTGGAAATAGTGAAAGAAGTGAATCACTTACAATTATAGGACCTCATGGATTAAGTAAAATAAAAAAATGTATTGAGTATTTATTACCTAATTTACCTTATGAAATAATCTATTATGAAAATCCTTCGACTATGGAGTGGGAGAATATCCAGCTTAATACATTAGCGCTTATGCATAGTGCTCCGTGTTTAGGTTATTCTTTCTATGTAAAACGCCAAAAGGAGTTTTCGGTCACAAAAGCAATAGAAAATACCGTTCCTAAAAAGCTTTGGAGTAGCCTTCAAAAGGGACAAACTGTTAATTATGATAATGTAACGTATACTCCTGATATGGTGTTAGGTAAAGAACGTCGAGGTATTAAATTAAGTATTATTACTGACACAAGACCATTTCCTGATATCTCATCCTTTATTAAAAACAGTGATTTACTTATTTGTGAAGGTATGTATGGTGAAAATACTGACGTCGATAAAGCCATTCATACTAAACATATGACATTTAGAGAAGCAGCTCTATTAGCTAAAGCTGGAGATGTCAAAGAGATGATTCTAACACATTTTAGTCCTTCTTTATTAGAACCAGAAATCTATTTGCCTAACGCTTTAGAGGTATTCAAAGACACAATTGTAGCTCACGATTTATTATGTAGGACTTTAAAATTTTCTTAGGGGGGAATTCTATGGAAAAGTTTATTGATTTAACCCATGAAATTGATAATCACATGCCATCTTTCATTGATGATGTAACCACGGAGTTAAAACTTACGAAAACATATCAAAACGATGGTTATAATTATTCAGTATTACACATAGGTCTTCATACTGGAACACATATTGATACACCTATGCATATGACTGAGAAAAAAAATGTCATATCGGAATATTCTCTAGATAACTTTGTTGGTCCAGGTAAACTAATTAATGTGATTGGTAAAAAGATTATCGATTATCAAGAGGAATATGAAAAGCTGATTACAAAAGGCGATATAGTTCTTATTCATACTGGTCATAGTCAAAAATTTTTTACAAAAGAATACTTTACAGAATACCCAAAGTTATCTCAAGATATGATTGATTTTTTTATATCTAAAAAGATTAAAATGCTAGGTTTAGATACTCCATCACCTGATTACTATCCTTATGAAAGCCATATAAAACTTTTTCGGGAAAATATTCTAATCATCGAAAACTTATGTAATTTAGATAAATTGTTAGACAAAACTTTTACAGTAATAGCTTTACCAATAAAGATTAAAGCTGATAGTGCTATAGCACGTGTAATTGCCTACATAAAAAAGTAACCGACATAACTTATGTCGGTTTTTGTTTATTTTTACTCTAAGAGATTATTGATTAAGGCTAAGGCATTTAAAAAGCAGATTTGATCAATTTCTATTTCCGAATATAGTAAATCATCAAACTCCTTTAATAAAATGGCAGTATCACTAGCACACTTTAAATCATCTAGATTACTTTCATTCATGTAATCCATAAAATCAAAACCTAAGGCGATATGATTTATGTAATTTCTTTGTCGTAAAAATTCAATATGTTTAACCATTTCTTTTGCACAAGGATTTTGTGGGTTAACCATATTTTTTACTGCTGTTATACCTATTATACCTTTATTTTGGACGATTTTATCAATCTGCTGGATAGTTAAATTACGTTTATTTGGACAGAGTTCATAGATATTGGAATGAGAGGCAATAATAGGTTTAGCAGTTATATTTAAAATATCTTCTGTAGTCTTAGTATTAGCATGACTTATATCAATTATCATATTTGCTTCATTCATAAATTCAATAATGGCTATACCTTCATCAGTTAAACCACATGATGCATCTCCATTTACTCCTGTACCATACTGATTTGCTTCATTCCAAGTTAGCATAGCATGTCTAAAACCTAGATTATAGAGATTGCTTAAATGCTCAACATCTTTAACAGGTTGTAAGCTCTCAAGACCTAAGATAACATTTATTTTATTAAAATCAAAATCATTTCTACATTTTATAACTTTAATGACATCATTAGCTTCTTCTAATTCTTCTAGTATATAATCAAGAGCTTGATTAAAATCACATAAAGGATTATTGATATTGGTATAATATGTCCATATACCACCTATTATTTCTCCTTCATGATATTGTTTTAGATGATAATCTTTTATAATATTCGTTTTATCATCTAAACTTTTTTTAACGATATCGTATAAAATATCAGAATGTAAATCAAAAAACATAAAATCCCTACCTTTATATTTAATTTATTCCCTTAAGATTAATAAACAATTTTGCCAATTTATGATATAATTTTGGTAAGAAAAGAGGGGTAATATGTATATTC
>DATCKO010000198.1:0-7774 GCA_036562215.1 Haloplasmataceae bacterium
CCTTATACTTAGTTAATTCAATTATAAGGTTTCCATTTTTCTAATATCAAGATTTTACAACTAATAAGACATTTTATGTGGTTTTTCGACTTAAGAAAATAGTCGTATTTCCATGAAATATCTAGAATAATAACGAAAAAGTAAAAAAAAGCGTGAATTATTCACGCTTTACTCATTTAAGTATAATATTATTTTCAAATCTTCATCAGTTAAATCAATATGATAAAACAACTGATAAAATTCAATAGCTTTTTCTTCAATATCGATTTCTAAATCAGGATAAATTATATCTGCTAACCAATATATACCTATTAAGCGATTAGTAGATTGTGGTCTATCAAACCAACTGAAAGGGTATTTTGGTATACCATAGACCCGATTATTTTTAACCGCATCTACAGAAGTATACTTCTCTTTGAAATCATTTACCGCTTCAATCGGTGTTTTAGGATTATCACCTTTTGGTTCACCATTCAAGATGACAATACTAGGATTCCAAGCTATTATGCGTTCATCATCAACTGTTCCGTTAGTTTCTAGATCAGCGACATTATTAGCACCCAATAAATCAAATAGTTCTGCCCGAACATCACCAATACCCGCTGTTTTAAAAGAATTTGGTCCATCCCCATAATAAATGGTATCATTAGTGGTTTGGTTATTTTTGATATTCTCTGCATACTGTAAAGCCAATTCAGCATATTGAGCTAAACTTTCCGTTTTTTCTGTCTTTCCAATTAGGTTACCCATAAAGCGATAAGCTTCAGGAGCTTTACTTAACGAACCATCTACCATTACTACTGGAAGCCCAGTACTACTAGAAAATTCATCAGCATAATTCTTTTCACTCTCAATTAGTTCACCATAGGCTAATATTATATCTGGTTTAGCTGCAATAATGGCCTCTTTATTAACCTTTTCCCATCCTTGACCATATGTTGGTAGATTTAAATAATCCTCAAGAATATACGCTTTTTCATTATCATTAAATCCATAGTTCCAACCTACTAATAAATCAGGATCAATCGAATAAATAAACATACTACCTGATGGTAATATAGAAAAGATTTTATCGATTTCTTTAGGTACTTCCACCTTTCTATCAGCCATATCAGTTATTTCTCTTTTGTCATCATTATTACTATTATCATTATTATTATTAAATAAACAACTATTTAAAGAAAGTAACATAAGTATTAATACCAAAAAAATGAAGTTTTTTTTCTTAATCATAGTCATTTCCCCCTTTTTATATAGAATAGCGCAACTGTCAAAAGATGTCAAATATAATTAATGGTTTTCTTGACTATAAATATCAATTACACTATACTTATTATAATAAATAAAGGGAGTGACCTTATGAATAATACTATAAATAGAAGAAAAGTAAATCTAATAATTATCATTCTTTCTTTAGTAAGTATTTTATTTATTATTGGCTCCCTTGCGGTTGGATATTATAAAATAACTTTGACAGAAATTATTTCTTTTCTTTTTCAAGGAAAAGATTCTGTTAAAGAAGAAATAGTTATTATTATTCAAAGAATTAGACTTCCAAGAATAATTGCGGCATTTTTTATTGGTGCGGGATTAAGTATTGCTGGAGCTAGTTTTCAAGGGATGTTTAAAAACCCTTTAGTATCACCTGATATTTTAGGAGTTGTAAGCGGGGCAGGCTTTGGTGCTGCCTTGGCTATTTCTTTAAAACTTAATAATTTTTATATACAATTGTTGGCATTTCTTTTTGGTATTATTTTTGTAACCCTTGCCTATTTTATTGGCACAAGAACAAAGTATAATCAAGAAATTAGTTTAATACTTGCGGGAACAATGTTAGGAACATTAGCTACTTCTTTAACAACACTACTTAAATACGTCGCTAGTCCTAACGATACCTTACCAAATATCACTTACTGGTTAATGGGTAGTTTATCTAGAGTTAATAATAATTCCTTATTATTTAGCATTATTCCCATTATAATCGGTACGGTAATTTTATATTTACTTCGTTGGCAATTAAATATCCTCACTCTAGGTGATGAAGAAGCCCTAGCCCTAGGAATAGAACCCAAAAAGGTACGCTTAATTGCCATTTTTGCCTCGACAATTATTAGTGCTGCAAGTGTTTGTTTAGGGGGAATAATTGGTTGGGTAGGTCTTATGATACCCCACATTGCTCGTAGTATTATAGGAGCAGATTATCGTTATTTATTACCGGTATCATTCTTATTAGGAGGTTCATACCTATTAGTGATGGATGATTTAGCTCGTTCATTGCTAACAATCGAAATCCCTTTAGGAGTATTAACTTCGGTTTTAGGAGCCCCTTTCTTTATTGTATTAATTCTAGGAAGGGAGAAATAAACTATGTTATTAGTAGTTGATAATGTATCTGGTGGAT
The DNA here is from genome assembly GCA_036562215.1 of Haloplasmataceae bacterium. Lineage (GTDB taxonomy): Bacteria > Bacillota_I > Bacilli_A > Haloplasmatales > Haloplasmataceae > CALFRW01. Next base: position 2,402 of record DATCKO010000198.1, read on the forward strand.
ATAAGAATAAAAATATTATTCAAGATTTATCATTTCAACTTGATTTACAAGAAATATTATGCATTCTTGGACCTAATGGTAGTGGTAAATCAACCTTACTTAAACTCTTATTACGCTTTCTTCCCCTAGATAAGGGAGATATTTATATTGATAATAACAATGTAAAGTCTTTGTCACGAAAACTATTAGCCCAAAAAATAGCCTATATACCTCAAAAAGATAGTATTATTTTCCCTTACACTAATTTAGAAATTGTTACTATGGGAAGAACATCTTCATTTGGAAGTTTAAAAGTACCTTCAAATAAAGATTTTGAATATGCTTATAAAGTATTAGAAGAGTTAAATATTACACATTTAGCTCATAAGCAATATACGAAAATATCGGGAGGAGAAAGACAATTAGTCTTAATCGCTAGAGCAATTTGTCAAAATGCCCAAATCTATATTATGGATGAACCAACATCAAGTTTAGATTTTAGTAATCAAAAAATGATTATCGACATAATAAAGAAAATGGCTCAAGAACGCAAAACCATTATCTTTACCACCCATAACCCTCAAGAACCTTTTTTAATTAGTACGAAAGTTTTACTTTTATCTCAAGGTAAAAAGGTTGGATTTGGTAATCCAACCTCAGTTCTAACTAAAGAAAATCTAGAAAAAGTATATCACATACCTATTGATATCATTACTATAAAAGATAGTAATAATATATCAAGAAATATTTGCTTAACTTAGAAAGTGATTAAGTCTGGGTCGTGACTAATTCTTTCTCCTTTTAATGTACTGATTAGTTCCATATCTTCACTTTTAATTTCAAAGTCAAATATTTGGCTATTTTCTATAATACGATTAGCTTTTATAGACTTTGGTATAACAACAACACCTCTTTGTAATTGCCATCTTAAAGCTATTTGAGCGATAGTTCGATGGTATTTTTCCGCTAATTTTTCCATAATTGGAATATTAAAGATTTTCCCTTGCATTAAAGGGGCCCAAGCTTCAAGTTGAATATGTAAATTATCACAATAAGTTTTTAATTCATCTTGTGGAAATTGAGGATGGCATTCTACTTGATTGACCATTGGTATAATATCAGTCTTTTTCATCAGTTCTTCTATATGATGGATTTTAAAATTACTAACACCAATGGCTCTTACTAACTTATCCTGATATAGTTTCTCTAGTGCTTTCCATGTTTCTACATTTTTTGCTTTAGGCCAATGTATTAAATATAAATCTAAATAATCAGTCTCTAATCGTTCTAATGATTTATAAAAAGCTTGAATAGTTTCTTCATATCCTTGATCTGTATTCCATACTTTACTTGTTAAAAATATCTCTTCTCGTTTGATGCCACTTTCTTTAATGGCTTGGCCTACACTTTCTTCATTTCCATAAATTTTAGCAGTATCAATATGGCGATAGCCAACCTCTAAAGCTTTTAAAACAGCTTCTTTGGCAATAGCACCGTTTTCTACTTTAAAAGTCCCTAGACCTAACCATGGCATTTTAACACCATTTCGCAAAGTCGTACTACTATTTAAAATTGACATATTCTCACTCCTCAATACATTTATTAATCATTCCAATAATATGGAAGTAAATCCTTTAATAAAATAATTTTATCTTTAGATATTATTACCTTAGTATAAGCATTCTCATTATTGATTTGCATCAATAACTCACGACATCTTCCACATGGTGGTAAAATCTTGTTTTTTCCATAAGCAACAATCATATCAATCTTTGTTTCACGATTTTTTAACATCTCTGCCACCGCAGCATGTTCAGCACAAAATTCAATTCCACATGATAAGTCAACATTAATACCTGTATATATATTACCTTTATCGGTAACTAAAGCACATGCAACACTACCAGCATCTAAATCAGCATCACTTAAAGTAAACTTTCCCTGTTGGCTTTTGTGATTAAAATATCTTTCATGTCATCCACCCTTTCAGTTTAATTATACTATGGAGATAGAATAATATCTATTTAAAAAAGGAGTAAAGTAAATCTTTACTCCCTTAGGTTTAAATCATTGGCCATCAAGTAAATCTATTGTTCCTAATAATACATGTGCTATACCAAATCCAATGATACCTGCTGAAAACATAGGCATTAGTTCATCCATAATATTTTTATTTTTCCTCATACTTTTGACTTTTAGAGCTATTCCCGCTGCTGTAACACCTGTTCCAATTATTGTTGGAATTAAACCTTCTCTCATGAGTTGCCTCCTTCTTATGAAGATTAGATTTAAACCTATTCTTATAATCTGTAAATTGGTCTAAAATATCCATGGTAAAAATTTGCTTATAATATGTTTTCTAAAAAATCTCTTACTTCTAATAAGGATTGACACACAAGATATGTTTTAGCAAGAATATCCTCATCTGGCATTTTTAAATCAGGAACCATAATAGGTTTCATATGTGCATTATATGCAGCTGTAATACCAGCATAAGAATCTTCTAAGACGATTGTGTTCTCTTTTTGACAATTTAGTTTTTTCGCAACGGTAAGAAAAATTTCTGGGTCTGGTTTCGATTTTGTAACTTCATCACCACATAATATATAATCAAAATACGGAATGACTTTTGTTTTTGATAAGATGAAATTAGCCCTATCCCGTCCTGATGAAGTAGCGAGTGCTACCGAAATATCTTTTGTTTTCAAGAAATCTAATAATTCATACAATCCTAATTTTATAGGTACACCCTTTTTTTCAATGATTTCATTCATTATAGAATAGCGTTTATTTTTTATTTCTTCAAACGGAAAATCATTACCAAAGTGTTCAAAACAAGTGGCTCTTATTCTTTCTAGATTCGAGCCAATTATTTTTTCATAAAAGCTAAAATCACCTTGGTAATTGTATTCTGGAAGCACCTTATCCCATATCGTACAAGCTAACTTCTCCGTATCAAACATTAATCCATCCATATCAAAAATAATTAATTCGAATTTTTTCATAGACCCTCCAAAAAAAAACTAGTTGTCGATTATAATTTTTAAAGATATAATAGAAATAATTAATATGATACATTTTATACTTCATAATCAACGACAATTCTTTTTTCCGTAACACTTTTAATAAAATCAACAACTAATAAGTGTTCTTCATGATTTTGATATCTATTTAAATCATCTGTATTGTTAAATTCAGAATATAACACTACATCATAAGCTTGACTAGAATCTAAGATATTGATTCCTACCTCAATTTTTATGACATAAGGGATAATTTTTTGTAAATTTTCTAATTTTTCTTTAATACTCATACCTTTATCTTTACAATCTTCTTTTAGTTTCCACATTACGATATGTTTAATCATATATAACCTCCAAAAATTACTTATTATTAATGAGTATATTATAACATAAATACCAATAATTAAGGGGATTCATGATGAAAATAATTGAACTGTCTAACTTAAAAAAGAATTATCACACAAATAAAGTGATTACTGAAGTATTAAGAGGAATTAATCTTAATATTGATGAAGGTGAGTTTGTATCAATAATTGGTCCATCAGGAAGCGGAAAAACTACTTTACTGTATGTTATGAGTGGTTTAGAAAGCTATGACTCGGGTAGTGTAAAACTATTTGGCAAAGAAGTAAATACTTATAAGAACAAAGAAATTTCCTTCTTAAGACAAAAAAAGGTGGGCTTTATTTTTCAATTCTATAATTTGATACCAAATCTCACCGTTTACGAAAACATCCTTCTTGCCATTACCCTTGCTAATAATGACAATGAAAAAGATATTGATAAGGTTTTGGATTTTGTGGGATTACTAGATTATAAAAACTATTATCCATCACAAATAAGTGGAGGAATGCAACAGAGGGTTGCGATTGCTAGATGTCTAATTAATGATCCTGATATCATTTTTGCTGATGAACCAACAGGAAATTTAGATTACCATACGGGACAAATGATAATGGAATTATTTGCAAAGTTAAATAAAGAATTAAATAAGACCATTGTACTTGTTACCCATAATGAAGAAATGATTAAATTTGGTACTAGATACCTTAAACTTAGGGATGGGGTTGTTATAGCTGATGAAAAAATTAATATCTAAACTAAAATTTATTATCAGAATGGCCTATAAGAATATCATATATTCTAAATTTCGGGCCTTAATTCTTTTTATAACCTTTATTATTCTCTTTCTTCTCACAATTATGTCCCTATCAACTAAATCTTTTCTTAACGCCTATTTTTATCATAATTTATATGCTAAATACAAAGATATAAATCTTCATATAACTTATGATGAGAACTCTTTCGCTCGTTTTTTCTCTATTAAGCCTCTTAATGAAGCAAAAAATAATAATGAAATATTAGCTGAAGAAATCAATTACATAGCAGCTTTTTTTGAAATTACCACTGTTTTTGAATTAAATGATGAAGTAAACTATGTTAATGTCATGGCTTCTAACATTGATAATTTTAAGAAAGTCTGTAATCTACCAAATTATATAGAGGAAATTAAAGCTCAAGAAATCATTATAAATAAAGAATTTAGTAAAAAATATAACATATATGAAGGTGATGAAATATATTTAGCTGTTGGTTCTACCAAATTAGCTTATAAAGTAATCGCCATTATTCCTATAGATGGATTAATGAGCAATAATACGGTTTTTATTGATAAAGATAGTAGTATATCCTATTTTTTAAAAGCCTTAGGTTTTAATATTATTTCAAATGATAATAACTTCAATTATACGAGAAATTTATATAATCATATCTATATTAGTATTAAAGATGAGCATAGATTAGAAGAGGTTAAGGAGAATATTCAGAATATCAAGGAATATAAAGATTTAAATTTAGTAATTGAAAATACCATAGATATGGATATCATAGATAAATACGTTACTAATTTTGGGTCAATTATGTTACTTATTATCGTTTTCATTTTTATAGCGATTATCTATGTCATGCAGTCTACATTAAACTTAATATTTGAAGAACATAAATCACAAATTGGCATTATTCAAACTCTTGGGGGAAGAAAACGTTTTTCCTTTAGTGTAATCTTAACAGAAATGCTTATGTATTTTATTCCAGCATCTTATATTAGTTATTTATTAACACAACTCATTGTTAATCAAGGCTTAAAATATATTAAATCTACTTTAAAATACCAGATTCCTACTTCAATTGCTTTTATAAGTTGTATTATAGTATTGTTAGTTATTATACTAATTACCTTATATAACTTCATAAAAATCATTAAAAAATCTTCGCTTGTCTTAAGTTTATATAATCTAAGTAATAAAAAGGTCAATCCATATATAAGTATAATTATGTTTATACTTAGTATTTTTACTTATATATATAATAG
>DATCKO010000199.1:0-10966 GCA_036562215.1 Haloplasmataceae bacterium
CAACTATAGTGCTTGTTCAGATGAACAGATTGAAGAATATATTAGAAAGACACTTAATCTTAATAGAAATATGAATAGGGCAATTTAATTAGATTAAAAACTATTATCATAGTCAATTTTTAGAAGTGGATATTAAAAAAATTAAGTTTACTATATTCATGAATATTATCCACCAAATGTTTAATAGAATATGTGGAAGGTGATTATGATTAGTTAATGAAAGTAGGTAAAGCTTTATAAAATAGATGACGTTAATTAGAAGAAGTTTTACATATGTCGAAAATTATTAATAGGCTATAATATGTAAAAATTAAGAGACATATTTTCAAACTTTCAGATTTTAACGTATCAGGTTATTGTAAACATGTCTCTTTTTTCATGTAAGTAATGTTTTAGAACCTTCTATATTGACACTATTCATTCTTAGAAGTTATTATTATACTTGAGGTGATAAGATGATTAATACATTTTAATACATATTAAAAGAGTAATTACCATAATTATCTCTTTTAATATTTTACACTTAAAATAAATATAAAGGAGATAATGATGTTACAAGTACAGAATTTAACTATTCATATAAATAAAGATTACAGGACAATTGTCGATAATCTATCTTTTATTATTGATTATAATGATAAATTTGCCATTATTGGCATCGAAGGTAGTGGTAAATCAACCTTATTAAAAGCCATATTTAATCACGAATTATTACCTTATTGTCAGATTTCGGGAAAGATTATTAAACAGGGAAAGATTGGTTATTTAGAACAATCTATAAGTGATACTTGGAAAGATACTAGTGTATATGATTTTTTATTAAAGGATTATCCAGATAGTGAAATAACTATTGATGATTATCAGAAGTTAGGTAATCTCGATAAATACTTAAGTAAATTAAAGATTGACCCCAAAATATTTGATGAACATAAGTCAGTAATGCAATATAGTGGTGGGGAATTAGTTAAACTAGGGATAATAAAAATCTTAATTAATGAACCGGATATTATCTTATTAGATGAACCAACAAATGATTTAGATTTAGAAACCATTTTGTTTTTGGAAGAATTTATTTTAAATGAAGAACGACCTATACTATTTGTATCTCATGATGAAGCCTTATTAGAAAATGTTTCAAATGGTATTATATATTTATCACAGATTCATAAAAGAAGTAAACCATTACATGAAGTAGCAAAAATGAATTATCATGATTACAAAGAATACCGAAAATTAGCCTTAGATTCTCAAGAAATGATTGCGAAAAAGCAAAGAAGTGATTTTCAAAAGAAGATTGAAAGATTTAGACAAATATATAGTAAAGTTGAATATCAACAAAACCAAGCTGTACGCAATCCGGGATTAGGCAGATTACTAAAAAAGAAAATTCATGCTTTAAAAAGTATGGAAAAAAGACTCAGTAAAGAAAAAGAGAAATTCTTAGACATACCAGAAAGAGAAGAAGCAATTAATATCTTTTTTGATAAAGATATTTGCATACCAAATAATAAAACCGTTCTTGATTTACATATTAAACCTCTTAAAATAGGTGATAGAGTATTAGCAAAAGAAATTAATTTAATGGTTAAGGGTGGATCTAAAATAGCGATTATAGGTAAAAATGGAAGTGGTAAAAGTACATTACTAAAATATATTTATGAAAATCTAAAAGATCGCCATGATTTATCTGTGGGTTATATGAGTCAAAAATATGAAGAATTAATGACTGATGAATATAGTGCATTAGAATACTTATTAAAAGATCTCAATAATAAAGATGAAGCAACTATTAGAAAAATGATGGGAGCATTACAGTTTACGCGTGATGAAATGAATAATAAAACTAATAGTTTAAGTGGAGGTCAAAAAGCTAAACTATTATTATTAAAAATGGTTATAAATAAAAATAATGTACTATTACTTGATGAACCAACAAGAAACTTATCGCCATTAAGTGCACCTGTAATTCATGAACTATTAAGTAGTTTTAAAGGTTGTGTTATTTGTGTTACACATGACAGGAAGTTTTTAGAGAATGTCTTTGAAGATATTTATGAGTTAACAAAAGAAAAATTGCTTAAATTAACATAAAAATGAGTGTTACCACTCATTTTTTTCATAAATTTGATTAAATTTTGCAATATTTAACTTAAAGGTTAAAGCATCATATAAAACACCGTCAATATTTCTTAAATCTTTTATTACATTAGCAATCTCAAAACCAATTTTTTTAGCACAACCAACCATTCGATAATTGCCTGACCATGTCTGTAAAAAGATATTTTTATAACCATGGTCAAGGAAGTATTTGATAAAAGCTAATAAACCTTGAGTACCATATCCTTTACCCCAGAACTTTGCTTCACAGATATCGATACCTATTGTCGGATATATTCCACCATCTTTTTCCTTTTTCCATTCATAGTTTTCATCGATTAAATAAGCATTAACAGAACCTATATGTATATGGTCTTTAGTGCATAATTCAAAATGCCATCGTTGTTTTTGATTATCAAATTTAGCTAATTTTGCCATCTCTTCTTTTCGATATTTTTCTTGGTCAAAATTTTTAATGTCATTTAAACTTTCCCAAGGGGCATCCCATTTAGCCCATTCTGTTTCAGTTGTCATCCATCTGATTTCGTCATCAATATCACTAATGACAGCATCACGTAAATAAATATCTTTATACTCTATTTTCATATTCAACCTCTATATAACAATGTATACTCTCATTATATCATGTTTAGTAAAATTACAGTAAATTCTTCTAGCAAATTGTCATAAAAAGAGTATAATTGTATCGGATAGAAAAAGGAGAGTATTGATATTAGATGGCGAAGAACATAAAGTCTTTTATAAAGAAAAACATTGTCGCATTTATCGCTATTACTGTTGCAATTATCACTAGTTTTATCATTAAACCCGATAAAGTTTATTGGGATTATTTTGATTATAATACTTTAACTGGTTTATTTATTTCTTTAGCAGTTATATGTGCTTTTAAGAACATTCATTTTTTTAACATTACAGCTCGTAAAATTGTTTTTTTATTTAAAACAACTCGCTCTTCGGTGATTGCTTTAGTTTATATAACTTTTATAGGTTCAATGCTTATTGCTAATGATATGGCCCTAATCACCTTTTTACCTTTAGGTTATTATTTACTAATTAGTACAAAACAAGAAAAACATATGGCTTTTGCTTTCATTATGCAAAATATTGCGGCTAATTTAGGGGGAATGTTAACACCGTTTGGAAATCCACAAAATTTATTTCTTTTTTCCTATTTCCATATTGATAGTCTTGAATTTATGGGTATTATGTTGGTCCCTTTTATTGTTTCCATAACTCTAATCACAATTTGTTGTTGTATCTTTATAAAAAATGAGAGATTAACGCTTGTCGATAATTTTACAGAAAAACTAGATGTTAAAAGAACTATCTTCTATTCCATACTATTCATTTTTACAATACTAGTTATCATGCGATATATACCATATTTATATGGTTTAATAATAATACCTCTTATTTTGCTTATAGTAGATAGAAAAGCTTTAAAAGATGTTGATTATCCGCTATTAATAACTTTTTGTGCTTTCTTTATTTTTGCGGGGAATTTATCACGGATGACTCTTATAAGTGATATAATAAGTCGTTTAATTAATAAAAATACCTTACTTGTTGGTACCTTATCATGTCAATTCATAAGTAATGTTCCAAGTGCGATCTTATTATCACGCTTTACTAATAATTATCCACAACTACTAGTGGCAGTAAATATTGGTGGCACAGGTACTTTGATCTCTTCTTTAGCAAGTTTAATTACTTATCGAACTTATGTCACTTATAATCCTAACAAACAAGCATATTATTTAAAACTTTTCTCTATTCTTAACTTCAGTTTTCTTACGATTCTTTACTTAGTATCTTTATTACTCTTTAGTCTTTAATAATTAAGGTCATTTTATGACCTTTTTTTGTTTTCTGTAACGACAAAGATTAACAATTTTTTCTAATGAGGATTGCTATAATCTATGTGAATGAATACCATAAAGGCTATTCATTTAATAAAAAAAGGGGAGGAAGTTATGCAAAAAAAATTTCATAAGGTCTTATTTTTTGCTGTTGCTTTACTAATTGGTTCATTCTTTATGTTCTCTAAAGCAGAAGCACAAGTAATACCAAATGAAGAACCTATTATTTATGGTGAATTTGACCTCAATTCCGAGGAAATTATTAATGTCATTGTTGAAATCGATTATCCATCAATTGTCGAAGCTAAACACAACAATAGATTTCAAACTGAAGAACTACTAGCTGCCCATCGTGATAATGTAATTAGGAATATCGAAAGTGTTGTTGAGGAAGCTAATGTATCATTTGAATATTATTATCTCTTTTCAGGATTTGCTTTAGAAATTCCTGCAAATGAATTAATGAATGTAAAGGATATTCCAGGTATTAAAGCCATCTATCCTAATTTTCATTACAACACAGTAGAAATCAATGATATTCTAGATGAATATGAACCAACAATGACTGATAGTAATCCTTATGTTAAGGCACCAGAAGCTTGGAGTATGGGTTATACTGGAGAAGGTATAACAGTTGCTGTTATTGATTCAGGTGTAGATTATAATCATCCTGAACTAGCTCATGCCTTTGGTGAATACAAAGGATATGACTTTGTTGACAATGATGATGATCCAATGGAAGCTCTTGATCCATCATTACCTAGTCCATATTGTTATCTTACTTTTCACGGGACACATGTTACAGGAACTATTGTTGCGCAAAGTTTCGGTATAGCACCAGATGCTAAAATCTTGGCTTACCGGGTATTAGGTGTTGGTGGTGGAACATCATCAAATATCATTGCCGCAATTGAGAGGGCAGTTCTTGATGGTGCTGATGTAATGAATCTATCTTTAGGAAATGATTTGAATAGCCCTGATTATGCTACGAGTATTGCTTTGGATTGGGCAATGGCTGAAGGTGTAATTGCTGTTACTTCTAGTGGTAATAATGGTGAACTCGGAGAATGGTCTGTAGGTTCTCCAGGGGCATCAAGACAAGCCATAACGGTTGGTTCAACAGCTTTACCTTATTTAGACTATCATGAACTCTCTATGGAAACTGCTTTCGACTATCCATATAGTACCTTTAAAGTTATGGGCTATAATAATTTAGATAGTTTAAGAGCACTTGATGGTCAAACTTATGAATATGAATTTGTTGGGCTAGGGTATAAGGAGCAATTTGCCCAAGTAGATGTTAAGGGTAAAGTAGCATTAATTCAAAGAGGCGATATAACTTTTGTTGAGAAAGTTCAAAATGCTAAAGATGCTGGAGCAGTTGCTGCAATTATTTTCAATAATCAACAAGGAGAAATAAACACAAGTGGTGATTTTGCTTTACCTGTTTTCCAATTAGACTTCTATGATGGATACAACATGTATTTGGAATTAATGTATGGTTTTAATGAAGTTACATTCCACATTGATTTTACAGAGTATGGTGAAACAATTTCTCTCTTCTCATCTCAGGGACCAGCTTTTGGTACATGGATGATTAAACCAGATGTTGTAGCACCAGGAGATTGGATTATAAGTACATATCCAGGTGGATATTATGCTTATGCTGGTGGAACTAGTATGGCTTCTCCACATGTAGCTGCGGCATGTGCATTAGTATTACAAGCTCATCCTGAATACACTCCTCAAGATGTTAAAGCTGCCCTAATGAATACCGCAGAACAACTAATCGATCCAAACACAGGTAAATTATATTCATATAATGCTCAGGGTGCTGGAAGTATAAGAATAGTAGATGCCATAAAAGCCAAAACTCTTGTTAAACCAGGTAGTTATTCATTCGGAGTATTTGATAAAAATAAGGGAAAAGAAGTTAAAAACTATAAATTTGAGATTAAAAACTTATCTGACTATCGTAAAAACTATACCTTCAAAGTTGAGTGGGAAGGAAATCCTACAGGAATAAAAGTTACAACAAGTAATAATACCAAAGTACAACCTAATAGTTCACAATTTATTAATGTCAATGTTCAAGTGGATTATAAAAATATTCGACCAGGTAAATATGAAGGATCAATTACCGTAAGTGATGGATTTGAAAAGATAATCGTTCCAATTATACTTTATGTAGGAGAACCAGATTATCCTCGTGTTAGCTTAGTGGGTGTTCAAGATAATTATGATGGTACATATTTAGCATATGGTTATTTACTAGCAGGAGCTGATTATGCAGAGATTGGTTTCTTCACCTTTAATGAGCAAGATGGTACAATTGGTAATTATTTAGGTTCACCATTCTATGCATATAATTTAGAGCCTGGATTCTATATCGAATTGTGGGATGGTACAATCAATGGTTATAAACTACCACCAGGAATATATGTCGTAGCGGTATATGCTGAATATAAAGGTGTAAGCACTATTAGCGCAGCTTTATTCGAAATCCGCTAATATATATAAAGACATGTTATTAATATTGATAACATGTCTTATTTTTTTAATCTTAATTTTTTATTTTTAAATGATTTTAGTAGAAAAGTAAAGAGCATTAGATTATAATAAGTATAAGATTTATATTATATAAAATGATTAAGGAGAAGACTATGCCAAATAATCTTGAAATCAGCTTAATATTGAATGTTTTATTTTTTTCTATCTTAGGTTTGGGATTATTCTTTGGGTATATAAAGGGAGCAAAAAAATCGCTATATTCATTAATTGTTAAACTAGTGTTTTATGTTCTTTTTTTTGTATCTATAAGCTTCGCTTCAAAGCAGTTATACCATTTAGAAATAAATAATTTAGGTAGTTTATTAGGTGGCCAAGAATACGCCAATGCTACCACTATAAAAGATATTGTGGAAGTAACTATAAGATCATCATTAGAGGGATCTCTACAAGAAACATTATCAACAGCAGAGTTTAGTGAATTTGTTGATTCGATATCGATATTTGTTATTAAGATGGTCTACACTGTAGTTTACTTCACAATCTTTCAACTTATATACAATTTTATCTTTTGGATAATTAGGTTAATTTTTATAAGAAACAAACCTGGTGCTAATAAGCATCGTTTATTAGGAGCTACCTTTGGTTTTTTACGTAGTTCGATGACTGTTTATGTATTAATAATCTTTTTAGGTGGCTTTTTCAGTATGGTAGAAAATGTTTTAACATTTATACCAAGAAATCAAATTGATAGCACCATTGGTAATATCGTAGATGACTATAATAATAATATTATTGTTTATTTATCAGATAAAATTGGTAAAGAAGAAAACGGTGAAATCGAGCCTTACAGTGATGATTTGTTTGATATGATCTTTTCCATTGAATATCGGGAAAAGAAGATACATTTAAGAAAAGAAATAGATATTGCTGCTGACATATATCGTTTATATTTAAATTCTACATTTTATTCTACCAAAAATATCTCTGATATAACTACAGATAATATCGAAGATGTTTTTAAGGAATTATCCAAGTCTGATTTATTATCTGTTATTTTACCATTAGGAATTACTGGTGCTGCTGATTATCTTAATGTTGAATTAGATATTGACACGGATTTATATGCGATACCTTGGCAAGAAGAGATTGAGCAAATCGGTGAGATAGCTAAAATTGCTTTTCGTATTTTAAGTGAAGTAACATCTGAAAATGTTGATATTGAAAATTATGAAATACCAGCTGAAGAAGTAAAAAGTATTTTTGAGGAACTATCAGAATCGCAAATGGCAAGATACGGAACATTAATTGCTCTAAGACCAATAATGGAAAGTATAAGTGAAAACTTTCAAGCAGTAGTATCACTTCCTAGAACTACTGAAGAAGTTGGCGAAGAATTGAGAGCCCTTGCTTCGATATCTTATGAGATTTTCAAAACACGATTAACAATTAGAGACATAAAATCAGGTAATCCAACAATCTATTTGACAGCTTTATCACAAATGGAACTGAGTGAGCTTGTTAAATCCAGTATTTTATCTAATGCTTTAATTAAAGTGTTTGAAGGAGATTTCAAAGTTGAAGGACTTAATATTTTTGTGGTTCCTGAAGATGTAGTTTGGCTAGATGAAAATAGAGAATCTGGTGAATTAGTAAATATTTTGAATGCGATTAAAGCGATAGCTTTAGTTGCTAGTGATGTTGATTTTAATAATCTAAAGCTAGATGTTATTAGTAAGTTCTCTGATAATACAATTGATGAAATCTTTAACTCACGAGTAATAGTAGCCACATTATCATCTATTATTCTAGATCTTGATATAGAAGGTACATCGATTATTTTACCTAATACAGTTCTTGATGATGATGGATATTTGAAAAAAGAAGAACTTTCTTCCTTAGCTACATCAGCGAGAGTTTTAGTAACTGAAGCTAGTTGTGATATTGGCAATGAAACATGTCAACAATCAGGTATTGATTTTAATAAATTATTTGGAATTGCTAATGATTCCGAAAAAATTGGAACCATTCTTAATTCAAATATTATTGCTGCAACAATTGGTAAATTAGTTATGGATCAAGATGAAATCTTAGTAATTCCTAAAAGTGTATATGATACAGAACAAGATGAACTCATTGAAGTAGTAGAATTATTAACAGTTAAGAATGAGCAAATTGAAGTAGTTAGTAAAGAAGAAATTATTAATTTATTTAAAGTTATAAGTATTTTTGAATTTGAAAACTTTAATTCTATTCAGTTTGATACTTCGATAATTCATAAACTAGCAGATGAACATGGAAGTGGTTTAGACCCAGATAAAGAAGAGATTATATTTGCTTCACACATCTTACATGCCTCTTTATCAAAAATGTTATTAGACTTACAAAATGATGTTGAAAATACACAAACATTAAAAATTCCATATAAAAATGAAGATGGAGATTTGGTACGTATCGATGATACTATTATATTTAATGAAGAAGAATTTACTTATCATTATATTGCTAAAGACGAGTTAATTAGCTTAATTAATGTTATTATTAGTTTAGATATAAGTGATTTTAAAGATATTACTGGTTTTAGTATTGATTACCTATATCAAAGGATAGACACTTTACTTAATTCTGCGATTATTCATGCTACGATTTCCGATTTAATTATCTCCTTAGATGGTGAGCAAATTGATATACCAGAAAATGATATTGATGGAGATCCAATTAGAAGAGTATTGCTTACTAATATCAATAGTACTACAGTCAAAGATGAATATATCATAAGAGCTGAACTAGATGCCTTCTTTGAAGCTTTACAAATTTTAGAGTTAAATGAGCAAAATATCGATAGTTTTAATGCAGATGCATTGAATCTTAAAAAATTCTATATTGAAGCAAATCAGGATGCAATGTTAAATTCAGCTATTCTACATGCTACGATATCAAAACAAATTTTAAACCTTGATAATAAGGAATTAACTATTCCGGATAAATGGGAAAATAATAAAGGGGTAATTGAAGAAATTAAGCATGTTGAAAATGATACGATATATATATCTAAAAATGAAATCAAGCATTTACTCGAAGTTCTTGAAGTTTTAAATATTGAGAAAATAAATGATTATGACGGTGCGGTATCATTAAGTGATTTTAGTGACCGTACTAAACGAGAAACATTATTAAATTCTGCAATAATTCACGCAAAAATCTCTGAAATTCTCTTTGATTTACATGATAAAGACATCTTAAAAATACCTAATAAATCTGAAAGTAATATGGATATTCGTATTGGTGGCACAGTAGAGTTACCAGATAATTTTGTTATAAGAGAAGAAATCTTAGATTTATTAGATGCCTTGTATATACTAGGATATACTGATGTTAACAATGAGATTAGTGAGGTTTCCGTAAATCAAATCTTTACTTATCGTGAAGAAATATTACAATCAACCATTATTCAAGCTACGATTTCTTATCAAATGCTTAATGCTAGTGGTAGTGAAGATAATCTATTACTTATTCCAGATAGTGTACGGATTTATGATGATCAAGTTGTATATATAGAATTAACTGAAATCAATGCTATTTTAGATGCTCTTAATGAAATCGGCATTACAAATACCTTTGACAATATTGACTTGAATAATGATGCTATATTTAATAGTGATTTGGACATTTTACTAGCATCTAAATCTATTCAAGCTTCCATATCAAATACAATACTACATTATGCAGAAGATGAATCTTGGCTTACTAGCAATATAGGAGAATTTGCTCTTATAGTACCTAATTATGTTAGGGAAAATGTTAGAGTAGATAATGTAATTAGAGAACAGATTGAAATAGTGGAACTTAAAGCTTTATTATACTCTTTACAACAATTAGGATTTAGTAGTTTTGAAGATGAAATGGATGATAAGAGTATTACACATAATTATAATGAAGCAGAATTACTCGAAATACTTGATAGTAACTCCATTCATTTGACAATGGATAATCTACTTCGTGGAAATGAATATATATCTATTCCTGATAAAGCTAAAGATGACAATAATCCTATTATTGATGTTACAAAGAAAGAAGAAATTGTGTACTTTATCCTTTCTATTACTGAGGTTGTGGGTTCTAATAGTGATGGCTTTGCTAAATATCAATTCCAACTATCTACAGTACTAAATAAGGATCCTAATGAACTCAATTATGTAGTTAAATCAATGATAGTAAGAAACACCTTAACACAAGAAATACGTGAACATTATCCATTGATTATTAATAATTTAGATGATTCAGATTTTGAAGATAATAATCGTAATACCTTCTTGAAAGAAGGAGCCTTTAGAAATGCACTAGATATCATTAATAGCATGATTTAAAGTAGATGCTAAAGCATCTACTTTTTCTTACTTACATAATAAATTTTTTTAAAAAAAATTGGCTAATTACTGTTATTTAATTACAGAATTTGGTATTATAAACATGTACTAAAT
>DATCKO010000200.1:0-7253 GCA_036562215.1 Haloplasmataceae bacterium
AGATTATACTGATACAAATATGTTTATGAATGAAAATAGTCAAGAAAAAAGTAATGATTATGAAAGCTGGAGTGATTTAGAAAAAAAAGTTATTAAAAAGATATCTCAATTAGATATAAATAGTCCGATTAATGTTTTACGTAAAGAATTATCAGATACATGTTATAAATTTAGCGAGTGTTCAACAGGTATATATTGCTTACCTATACCAACTGGTGGAGGTAAGACAATTACTAGTTTAAGATACGCTATTAGTCATGCCAAAAAATTCAGTAAGAGTAGGATTATTTATGTAGCTCCATATTTATCTATTCTAGAGCAAAATGCTAATGTTTATCGCAATATTTTAGATAACGATGATTTAATTTTAGAACATCATTCTAATGTTATATTAAGTGATTATGAATCAGATGAGTTATATAGGTATCTTATAGATACATGGGATCGTCCTATTATATTAACTACTATGGTTCAGTTCTTAAATGTTCTGTTTTCAGGTAATATGCAAAACATCAGAAGAATGCATCAATTAGCAAATTCTATTATTATTTTTGATGAAATTCAATCACTACCTATTAATATTATTAGTATGTTTAATTCAATGATGAACTTTTTATGTAAAATATGTAACACAACAATTATATTATCATCAGCTACTCAACCATTATTAGGAGATGTGGAAAGAAAAATATTATATTCAGAACCAGTAAATATGATAAAAAATGTTGGTTTAATTAGTAGTAAGTTTAAACGTACAGATATTATTCCAATCACTGAAAAATTCAATATTGAAAAAATGAGTAACTTCATTAGTGAAAAAATTGAAGAAGTTGATAGTTTATTAGTTATTCTAAATACTAAAAAGGCTGTTAGACAGTTATATGAAAGAATTAAGAGTTATATAACAAATGTTAATATTTATCAGTTAACTACTTTTATGTGTGCAGAACATCGAAAAGATATTTTAGGAGAAATAAAAAAATACTTAGGTAGAAAAAAAATTATTTGTATTAGTACACAACTAATAGAAGCAGGTGTAGATATATCTTTTCATTGTGTTATAAGATCTCTAGCTGGACTAGATAGTATTGCTCAAGCAGCAGGTCGTTGTAATAGAAATGGTGAAATTGATGGTTTTGGAAAGGTATTTGTAATTAATTATTTGGAAGAAGATTTATCAAAATTATTAGATATTAAAAATGCTCAAAATCAAGCGGAAAAAGTAATCTACAATTACCTTCAAAATCCAGCTATGTATGATAATGATTTAATTTCTCCTAAAGCTATTGAAGCTTTCTATAAGTTTTACTTTTTTGATAGAAAAAACGAAATGGATTATCAAGTAAATAAATATATGTCTTTATATGATTTACTATCGTTAAATACACAAGGAAAGAAAGCTTACGAGGATATAATAGGAACAAGTCCAGATATTAATCTTATACAAGCATATAAAACAGCTGGAGAATATTTTGAAGTAATAGGTAGTAAAACTATTGGTTTACTAGTTCCATATAAAGAAGGAAAGGCATATATTGAAAAAATAAAAAAATCGAATGATTTAAAGGAAATAAAAGATAACCTTAGAAGGATGCAAAGATATACTGTGAATCTTTATCAGAACTCACAAATAATTCAAGATTTAATTAGTAGACATGCTATAGATAATTCTGTTTTAGATGGTTCAATCTTAATACTACATGATTCGTTTTATAATGATGAATATGGGGTAACTGATGAGTTAACAGTTGATATTATATAAACTTGAAGAGGTGATATTATGAAGTGGAAAAACCAAGTAGAATTTGAAGTCTTTGGTAACTATGCCTTGTTTACTGATCCTTTGACTAGAGTAGGAGGTGAAAAATGTTCTTATCCTATTCCCACATATCAAGCCCTAAAAGGAATCTTAGAGAGTATTTATTGGAAACCTACGATAATATGGTATATAGATGAATTAAGAGTTATGAATCCTATACATTCATACACTCATGGTATTAGAACTTTAAAATATCATTCCTCAGGTAAAGATTCTAGTGACCTATTCAACTATACCTATTTAAGAGATGTTAGATATCAAGTTAGAGCTCATTTTGAATGGAATGAAAGACGTACTGATTTAATTAATGATAGAAATGAAAATAAACATTTTCTTATTACTCAGAGAATGATAAAAAAAGGTGGAAGAAGAGATATTTTTTTAGGGACTAGGGAATGTCAAGGGTATGTAACTGAATGTAAATTTGGTGAGGGAAAAGGATATTATGATGATGTTAGCATTCCTTTTGGAATAATGTTTCATGGATTTACTTATCCAGATGAAATTGATGCTAATAGTGATAGTGACTATTTAGAAGTTAGGTTTTGGAATGCTGTTATGAGAAATGGTTATATCAAATTTATTAGACCAAATGAATGTACTATTACTAGAGTAATAAGAAAAATGGAGATTAAAAAGTTTGATATAAATAATTTTTCAGGTTTAAACGAATTCTCAGAAGGGGGTGAACTTAATGGGGTGGATGTATGATTTATATGAGACCTATAACAATAATTTAAAAGCAATAGATATAACACAATTAGATAAAAGTTTGTTGCCTATATCTCATTCTACACAAAATGCACAAATCGAAATTATTATCGATGAAGAGGGAAATTTTGTTGATGCTAAAGAAGTACTAAAAGATGATGCAGTTACGCTTATTCCTGTTACTGAAGATTCTGTAAGTCGAGGTAACGGAATATTACCACATCCTTTATGTGATAAGCTTTGTTATATTGCAGGAGATTATAAAAAATTTATTAAGGATAAAAAGGCTGAATTTTATGATACTTATATTAGTCAATTAGAACAGTGGGTTAATTCTGACTATTCTCATATAAAGATTGAAGCTATTTATAAATATCTAAAAAAAGAGACCGTCGTAAATGATCTTATTAAAAAAGGAATACTTAAGCTTGATGATAAAGGATATCTATGTGAAAAAACTAAAATTCAAGGTGTCGTACAAACCGATAGTTTTGTTCGCTTTATAGTAAGATCAATTGATACAGAACCAATACCACAAGAAGTATGGAAAGATGAAGAACTTGTAAATAAATATATTGAATATTATTCACATTTATTAAGTAAAAAAGACTTATGTTATGTTACTGGAAAAGTAGATTACATTACTATTAAACATCCATCAAAGGTTAGACATTCTGCTGATAAAGGGAAATTAATCTCTACAAATGATAATACTAATTTTACATATTTAGGAAGATTTCATAATGGTGAACAAGCTATATCTGTTAGTTATGAAGTTTCTCAAAAAGCACATAATGCATTACGGTGGTTAATTCAAAAACAAGGTTATAGAAATGATGGTGCAGCAATAATTGCTTGGGCTATAGATGGTTCAGAAATCCCTAATATAAATCAAGATACTGATGAACTATTTCCTGATTTAGTAACTGATATTATTGATACTGGTGAAAGTTATGCTAGAAGGATTAAATCAGCAATAAATGGGTATAAAGAAAACCTTGATACTAAGAAAAATATTGTTTTTATGTCATTAGATGCTGCAACAACAGGTCGTTTATCAATTAATTTATATCGTAGTATAAAAGGATCTGAATTTTTAGATAACTTATGTAAATGGCATATTGATTGTAGTTGGGAAATTTATAAATATAAAGACGGATTATATTCATATATTGGAATTCCTTCACCTAGAAAAATGGCTTTATCAGCTTTTGGAAATGAGCAATCAGGAAAATTAACTGGTAATGAAAAATTATTAAGAAATACGGTAGAAAGATTATTAATGTGTATAATTGATGGAGTTAAACTGCCTATAGATATTGTTAAATCAGCAATCAATAAAGCAAGTAATCCTCAATGTATGGAATATTACAATTGGATACAAGTATTATCATGTACTTGCTCTTTAATAAAGAAATTTAGGTATGATAAATATAAGGAGGTATGGAATGTGAGTATCGATAATAATAATTCTGATAGAAATTATTTATTTGGAAGATTATTATCTATCGCTAATCGAGTGGAAAAGTTAACTTATGATTTTCAAGAAACTAGAGAAACAAATGCGATGCGCTATATGAGTGTTTTTGCTAAAAAACCTGGTAAAACTTGGAAGATTATTTATGAAAACCTTAATCCTTACTTTAATAGATTAAGTGTTGGTCAAAGAATAAAATATCAAAATATGATTGATGAAGTGGCCAGTAAATTTAAACCTAATGAATTTAATAATCAGCCTTTAAATGAATTATATTTATTAGGATTTTATTCACAAAACTATGAGTTTAAAAACAAAAATTTAAATAATTTAAATGATGAGGAGGATATAGATGAGTAGTTTATCTAAAAAGATTGATTTTGCTTTACTTTTTACTGTAAAAAATGCTAATCCAAATGGAGATCCTTTAAATGGGAATCGTCCTAGAGAAAATTATGAAGGGTATGGAATAGTTTCTGATGTATGCATTAAGAGAAAAATTAGAAATCGCTTGCAAGATATGGGAGAATGCATTTTTGTGCAATCTAGTGACCGTTCTGATGATGGGTGTAATAGTTTAAGTGAAAGAGCTAAATCATATGAGCTTCTTCAAGATGCTGTTAAACAAAATAATGAGGAATTATATAAAGAACTAGCATGCAAAAAATGGTTTGATGTAAGATGTTTTGGACAAGTGTTTGCCTTTAAAGGTGATAGTTTATCTGTAGGTGTTCGCGGACCAGTTTCAATTCATCATGCTGTAAGTCTAAACCCAATAGATATCTCATCAATGCAAATAACTAAGAGCGTTAACTCAGAAGCTAAGGATAAAAAGGCTTCAGATACTATGGGTATGAAGCATATGGTTACTTTTGGTCTATATTTAGTTAAAGGGTCGATTAATCATCAATTAGCTACAAAAACAGGTTTTTCAGATGATGATGCTGAGAAAATCAAAGAAGCGTTAAGAACGTTATTTATTAATGATGCGTCATCTGCACGTCCAGATGGTAGCTTAGAAGTAAAAAAATTGTATTGGTGGAAACACAATAATGCTATGGGACAGTACTCATCAGCAAAAGTTCATCAATCATTAAAAATAAGAATAAAGGATGGTATTGAGTTTCCAAATAGTTTTGATGATTTTGAAATTGATGTTGAACCACTAGAAGGATTAGAGCTAGAAATAATTGAAGGAATATAAGAGTAAAATATGATCTACAATGAAGATAATTATTTGATGTTATCAGGAATACAGCATTTCTATTTTTGCAAAAGACAATGGGCTTTGATACATATAGAACAACAGTGGGATGAAAATGAAGCTACGATGGAAGGATTATATCTTCATTCCAAAGTAGATAATCCTTTGATAATTGAAACTAGGAAAGATACTTTTGTTTCTAGAGCAGTTCCAATATCATCACCAACTTTAGGATTATCTGGAATTGTAGATGTTTTAGAGTTTATTAAGGATTCTAATGGCATAAAAGTACCAAATAAAGAGGGAAAATGGATACCTAATATTGTTGAATATAAAAATGGAAAACCTAAGCCAGATCATCGCGATATTGTACAACTAGTAGCTCAAGTAATATGCTTAGAAGAAAAATTAAACTGTAATATTAAATTTTCAGATTTTTACTATAACGAAGTAAAAAGAAGAATGACAGTTGAAATAACTAATGAACTTAGAAATGAAGTATATGAAGTTGCAAATGAAATGCATAAATTTTATCAAAATAAAATTACACCACAAGCAGAGACATATAAGAATTGTACAAAATGCTCCCTATATAATATTTGCTTACCTCGATTAACTAAAAAAATTGTTAATATCAACAACTATATAAGCAAATATATTACTGGGGGTGAAGAATGAGAAAACTGCTTAATACACTCTATATTACAAATCCAGATGCCTATATGACAAGAGATGGAGATAACATAGTTATAAAAGTTAATGACATGGAAATTGGTAGAAGACCAATACATATTCTAGAAAATATCGTGTGTATGAATTACGTAGGTTTATCTCCAACTTTAATTAAACTATGTACTGATAACAAGGTTGGTGTGATTTTTTTAAACAATTATGGTCAGTTTATGGGTAGGATTCAAGGAAAAGTTAATGGAAATGTATTACTTAGACGTGAACAATATAGAATAGCAGATAATGAAAATCAATCTCTAAATCTGGCTAAAACATTCATTATAGCCAAAATTGTTAATGGTAGAAAAATAATTAACAGAGCATTAAGAGACCATAATGATGTTATAGATTCAACATTATTAAAATATGTTGAAGAAAATATGAAAAATTCAATTAGTAAAATAAGAGAATGTAATAACGCAAATGAATTACGGGGAATCGAGGGCGATATTTCAAAGTTATATTTTAAAGGAATTAATGAATTAATATTAAAGCAAAAAGAACACTTTTATTTTAGAGAACGTACTAGAAGACCTCCTACCGATAATTTTAATGCACTATTATCATTTGCTTATACATTATTAACTAATGAAATGGTAAATGCTCTTGAAACAGTAGGTCTTGATCCATATGTTGGATTTTTACATACTGATAGACCTGGACGAGTAAGCCTAGCATTAGATTTGATTGAAGAGTTAAGATCATATATGGCTGATCGTTTTGTTTTATCTTTGATTAATCTTAAGCAGATAAATGATAAACATTTTATAGTTAAAGAAAATGGAGGAGTAATATTAACTGAAGATGCTAGAAAAATTTTTCTATCAGCTTGGCAAAAAAAGAAACTTGAAAAAATAGTACATCCTTTTATAGATGAAACAATAGAAATTGGTTTAATACCATATACTCAAGCATTATTACTTTCACGTTTTATTCGTAAAGACATAGAAGGTTATCCTCCATTCTTTGTTAAGTAATGAAGGGAGGATAATGTAAGTGGTAGTTTTAATAACATATGACGTTAACACTGTTAATGAAGAAGGTAAAAAAAGATTGAGAAAAGTATCTAAAATATGTGTTAATTATGGACAAAGAGTTCAAAATTCTGTATTTGAATGCTTACTAACACCAGCTCAATATGTAAAAATAAAAGAAGAATTAAGTAGAATAGTAGATAAAGAAAGTGATAGTATTAGATTTTATAATCTTGGAAAAAATTGGACTAATCGAGTTGAAATGATTGGTAAGAATTATACCTATAATCCAGAAACTGATTGCTTTATCTTTTAGTTTCATATAATGCGAACCTAAAG
>DATCKO010000011.1:0-3474 GCA_036562215.1 Haloplasmataceae bacterium
CTTTAGAAGAAAAACATACATATCAATCAAACTAATTAAATATAATTTAATAGTTAATTAGAGAGGATGATTATATGAGGAATAATCAAAAAAGCAAAAAGATAAATTTTATCGTTAGAAATAAAATTAAGCGGTTAGTAACTGAAATTATTTTATTACTATTTTTAATCTGCCTTTATATTATTTTAACGGCTTATGAACTACCTATTGCGGAAGAATTAGCACTAGCTTTTGGAACAGCAATCTTAGTTGCTGTAGTTTCCACCTTTGTGCAAATTATGTTAAATATTACTTCTGGTGATGGCTATTATGAACAGATTGTTAATAATTATTTAAATCGTAATTGTGTTTTTTGTAAGACTAGTTTAATTGGGATTTATCCTAATCGCTATGCTTGTGAATTAGACAAGCTTTTTAAAGAAGCCAAAAAGGAAATTAATATTTTAGCCACAAATCTTGAAAGTCTTCAACAATATATTGATATTTTACAAGAATGCTCATTAAGAGGTGTTAAAGTCAAGATAACAACCATACACCCTTCTATAGCAAAAGAATTTAGTTTATATCGGGTTACCGGTCGAAACACTGATCCAGAAAGTCGATTTTATTCTATGAAAAACTCTTTACGATTTTTTATTGAAGAGAATAAAGAGTTAGATAGTAATCATAAAATGGATATTCGTACATTTAAAATTATGCCAACCTTAATTATCTTTATCGTTGATAACAATTGTATTGTAAGTTTTATGGTACATAAATTTTTTGCTCGCGAAGTTTTGCATCTTCATTTCAATCTTGAACACGAAAAATATTTAGATCAAGGAGATACCTCCATTTCTCCTATCATCTTTAAAAGACACTTTGATTCAGTATTTGAAGGAAGTGAAGTCGTAACCGATGAATTAATTAGGAATTTAAATTATGAAGGAGGATATCAAGGTGCTGATACATCTAATTAGACATGCTGAGACCATAGATAATGTAAGTAAAATTATTCAAGGTCAACAAGACTCAAAATTAACAGAAAAAGGAATAATACAGACTAAAATACTAGCTAAATATTTAGCAAAATTTGACATTGATAAAATCTATTCTAGTCCGCAATTAAGGGCTAAAGAAACAGCACTTATCATTGCTTCATACTTACAGAACAAAGATATCATTACACTAGATGAGCTAAAAGAAATTCATTTAGCATCATGGGAAAAAAGATATGAACATGAACTTCTAGTCGATAAAGATAATACTGGTTTTTTTGTATATAAAAATAATCCTGGGAAATTTACACCTAAATGTGGAGAAGATTTTTCTATGGTACAAGCAAGAATGTTAAAAGCAATTGATTATATTATTAAGGAAAATAAAGAAGATAAGGAAATATTAGTGGTCAGTCATAGTACAGCTATAAGAACATTATTATTAGCAATCGAAAACAAAACCTTTGATACTATATGGGATTATAAAATATATCCATCAAGCATCACTACATTAAAATATCATATGGGTAAGTTTTGGATTGAAAGAATCGGCTATATCCCTGAAAATAAAGAGGTTGATTATGAAAATATTATTAGCACCTAATTCTTTTAAAGGTACTTTGACAGCTCGGGAAGTTATTAATATATTAAAAAAGTGTGCCTATAGAATAATCCCAAATGTAGAAATAATTGAGCAACCTCTAGCTGATGGTGGTGATGGTACACTTAATGTGTTTATGGAAACATATCACGGAGTAATCAAAAAAGCATTAGTACATAATCCGATTGGAAAAGTAATTGAAGTTGAATATGGTATTATTAACAATGGTAAAACTGCGGTAATTGAGATGGCTAAAGTATCAGGGATTATCTTATTAAAAAATGAAGAAAAAAACCCTTTACTTACTTCATCATATGGTACTGGAGAATTAATTAAGAAAATAATTGATGAGGGAATTAACAATATTATTATTGGAATAGGTGGAAGTGCATCACATGATGGGGGGGTAGGGTTAGCACAGGCTTTAGGTATAAGGTTTTTTGATAAAATGGGGTTAGAAATTGGCTTAGGTTGTAGTGAACTTAAGAAAATAACTACCATAGATACTTCTAATGTGAGTCTTAATATAAAAAATTGTCAAATAACGGTCCTATACGATGTTATTAATCCTTTAACAGGAGAAAATAGTGTATCAAAAGTCTATGGAAAGCAAAAAGGAGCAACACCAGAAATGATTATTGAACTAGAGGAAAATTTAGAACATCTAAGAGAGGTTATAATTAAACAATACAAGATTGACCCCAATCATATAACAGGCTGTGGAGCTGCTGGTGGAATTGGTACATCTTTATTTACTTTTTTTAAGGCGAAATTAGTTAGAGGTATTGATTACATAATATCTATGACTAATCTAGAAAATAAAATAGAATCTTGTGATCTTGTTATAACAGGTGAAGGTAAACTAGATTCTCAGACTAGTTTTGGTAAAGCACTTCTGGGATTAGCAAAACTATGTAAACTTAAGCAAAAACCTACAATAGTCATAGCGGGAAGTATAGAACATAATGCTGATAAATTATTTGCTTATGGAATTACTGATATGTATTCATGTATATGTAAACCAATGACAATTGACGAAGCTTTGAATAATAGCATAAGTTTATTAGAAGAAGCTGCAAATCGCGTCTTCCGAGCCATAGCTATTAAAAGTGGTGAAAAATATGTATAATTATTATCAAAAGTTTAAAAATGATTTTTTAGATTTTTTTCCTAATTACCATGAATATCAATTTTTTATCTGTTGGTCAAATGGTTATGATTCTAATGCTTTACTAGCTTTATTTAGCGAACTAATAAAAGAAATTCCCGATATTAAATTAGAAGCATATATCGTTAATTATCCCCATCATGTTTATCAAGCGTTAGATTTAGAGTTCCTTATTAAGCGCTGGAAAGAACATAATATAAATATCAATATTATAGATGTAAATGACGAAAGAGATATAAGTCAGGATTATATTAATCCATGTATACATTGTAAAAATGTAAGACGTAATGCTTTAAAAGGATATCTTAATACAACTAGTAAAAAAGTTATAGTAACAGGTCATAGCTTAAGTGACTTAGCAGCATATTTTATGGAATTATTATCATATAAAATAGCAGATGAAAAATTATTTGAAGAATACTATTTCCGGTATTTAGAAAACATGAATAAATTTAATAAACAGTATATTGTTAGTAATGATATCATAATTTATCGACCAATGTGTGAATTTGATAACACTGAAATTCAAGATATATTAAGTTTATTTAAGATTAATTATCAATTTGCTTGGATTACTAATCATAATTGTCTTTTTGGAAATGAAAGAAAGCGCATGTTATTGAAATTTTTTACTAATTTAGATTTAAAATTTAATTATTGGAGATTAAAAGAACAATTAAATAACTATTTTAATATTCCAAAACCTAGTGAATATAGCTCTTTAGAAT
>DATCKO010000014.1:0-15359 GCA_036562215.1 Haloplasmataceae bacterium
CATATGAAGAGTTAAAGACCTTTTTTTATGACACTCTAACTAAGTATTTAGAATTTTTTGAGATTATCGATCAATTTCATGAACTTAAACTAAAGAGTATTAATAACTTATTTTTTCCTTATAAAACATATCGCAAAGGCCAACAAGAATTAATCGATAATGTTTGTAATGCGATTAAAGAAAAAAAGAATCTTTTTGTTTGTGCACCTACGGGAATTGGTAAAAGTTTAGGAACGATATATCCCGCCCTTAAGTCTTTAGAAACTAAGAATAATAAAATTTTTTACTTGACTAGTAAATCCATGATAAAAGAAGTTGCAAGAAGTGCGGTAAATATTTTGCGCTCTAATAGTGATTTAAGGATTAAGTCTTTAGTTCTAACTGCTAAAGAAAAGATTTGTCTTAATAACTGTTTAAAATGTAATCCGAAAGATTGCATTTATGCTAAAGGTTTTTATGATCGTTGTAATGATGCCATTTTAGATATTTTTGAACATACTGATGATTTTGATTATGATATGATAACTACCTATGCCAAGAAGTATACTATATGTCCTTTTGAATACCAATTAATGCTTTCTTTGTACAGTGATTTAATTATTGGTGATTATAATTATGTTTTCGATATACGTGTCTATTTAAAGCGTTTTTTTGATACAGATCCTAAAGGTTTAATTTTACTTATTGATGAAGCTCATAATATGTATGACCGAGTATGTAATATGTATACTTCACAGATTAGTATCTCTTTATTTAATAATATTCTAGATATTTTAAGTGAGGAAAAAAATATCAGTCAAAGTGTTAATTTGCTTGTAATTAAGTTAAAGCAATATCAAAAACACTTAAGGGATAATCTTTTACCTAATTGTAAGTTTAATGACCTTGATGAGGTTATTATTGATGAAATTAATAACTTAGTAAGTAAACTAGAAAAGTACTTCCTTAATGAACATATGGAAGAGAAAGAAATAAATGAAGAATTATTAAGTATATATTTTGGCTTAATAAATTTTCTAAAAATTGCAGAATTTTTTAATGAAGATTTTATAATCTGGACAGAGAATAAGGATAATGATTTTATATATCAGATAACTTGTTTAAATCCTCGTGATTTGATTAAATTAAGAACAGATGTAGTTTCTTCCTCAATCTTTTTTTCAGCAACTCTACATCCTATGGATTATTATTTATCATTATTAGGTGGCGATGAAAATAGTCAGGTTTTATACCTTGATTCACCTTTTGAACAAAGTAATTTACAATTACTCATTAATCCTTTTATTTCAACGAAATTTCAAGACCGTGATAATACTAAATACCAAATTGCTTATAAAATTCGCAATTTAATTTCTCTTGGGGGAAAATATATGGTCTATTTTCCTAGTTATCAATATCTAGAAACGGTCTATCAAACCTTTAATAAGATAAATGATTTGGATATTGAAATCATTAAGCAAAGTAGAGATATGACCGAAAAAGAACGGAAATACTTTCTTGATTCTTTTGATGATAGTGATAGAAGCATAGTAGGTTTTGCCGTATTAGGTGGTGTTTTTGCAGAAGGTATTGATTTAAAAGGGGAAAAATTAAATGGGGTGTGTATAGTTGGTGTTGGGTTACCGATGTTTAATGATTTTCGTAATGAATTAAGAAATTATTTTGATAAAGTCTATCATAAAGGATATCAATATGCTTATATGTATCCCGGATTTAATAAAGTATTACAAGCTGTAGGCAGAGTAATACGCGATGAAAACGATAAAGGTACGGCTTTATTAATTGATGATCGCTATTATCGTGAGGAATATTTGCGACTTTTTCCTAAACATTGGTCACACTATAAAATTATTGAATAGTAATATTTGTCTTAGGTATTAACTTTGTTGAAAAAGGAATATATTTGTGATAAAATTATAAAATAAAATATTAACTGAAACTTGGGGGTGTTATCCCGTGGATCTAGGAGTTACATTATTCATTATCATAATGATTCTTACAGGAGCATGGACAGGATATATCACAAACGATGTCGCCATAAAAATGTTGTTTCGTGAATATGGTATTGGTAAGTTTAAATTAGGCGGGGTAATTGTTAAGAATCGTAAGAGTTTAGAAAAAAACCTATCATTATTAGTAGAAAAAGAGATAATTAATCATAATACTTTAAAAAGTCAATTTCATAAAGAAGAATTAAAAGAAGCTGTTTCTAAGACAGTTGTTTCGTTCTTCAATGAAGCTTTATATAATAATATCAAAAATATGGAAATTGGTGATATCCCCGGTTTTGATAATACAATTGATAATATAACGGTTTTCTTAAAAAAATATTTACAAGCTAACTTAACTGATACTTTTATCAAAATGAGTGAAAGTATCGAATTAAATGATCTTGTCTCTTCTGAACAAGCTTATAATTTAGCTACTTCTTTTACTAAACAGTTTTTAGAAATCATTGATAATAAACGTCTTTTAGAATCAGTGATTGTTGATTTATATAAAAATTATCATGAAGTTACACTTGATCAAATTATTGGTGATGAAATTACTAATAAAATCATCAATAACTTAAATGAGATATTAAATAGTGTCTTTGATGAAATGCGTTTTAAAAATGATCGCGATATTCATACTTTAATCAGTAAATTATATCGTGATTTAGACTTTGACCGTTTTGTTGAGACATTAGAAACCTATATTGGTAATAAAAAATTAAGTTATTTTATCTCGGAAAAAGGTCTAGAAAAACTATATAGTTTATTTATCGAATATCTAAAAAAACCTAATTCGGAAGAATCCATCGAAGTCTTTTGTGAAGGTTTATTAGTGGCAATTAAGAAAATTGATAAACCAATCATAGAGTTATTTACTGGAGATTTACGTATTGAAGTTGAGAAGTTCTTGGAAAATCAACTACCAAATATTATTGACCGTTTAATTGAAATCGTTCAAAAGAATAGTCATGAAATTGAAGAATTAATTGAATCATCAATTGATCAAACGATTTATGATCAACAAACTATTAAGCGGTTAATTTTAACAGCGATTAGACATTTCTTAATTGAAAACTTCACACAAAAATACGATATTATAAATAAAATTGTGGAGATGTTAAGAGGTATTGATATTGAGAACATGTCCAAAACGATTTCTATGCAAGTTGTAGATATCCTTCATCAACAAAGCATCTCTAGTATTATTTATGAGTTAGAAGCTAATAATATCTTAACAGCTAAATTAATTGCTCATCAAGTTCATCGTATTTTAAATTTCTTATGTGAGCGTTATTTATCAAAAGATATTGAACATGCTGACTTTTTAAATAAAAATATTAATGACATAGTAAAATTAAATTTGAAACCATTCTTTAATTATTTCACAGTTACCATTATAACGAAGCAGATTATTTATAATGAAGAGATTTTATTATTCATTAAGAAGCAAATTAGTAATTCTTTAAAAGGCATTGTTAAAATGCCAATTGACAATTTTATTCTTAATGAGAAAATTAACGATTATGCGAAGAAATTCCAAGATGGCATTAGTATACAATTACATCGTAACTATGATGAGATTGTCGACATTGTCTATAAACATTTAGATCAGTACTTTACTACTCATAATTTAGGTAATGTTCTTAATCAAAACAAAGAAGTGGTCTTTAAAAGTGATGTTATTGTCGATGTCATCGTAAAATCCATTAAGAATGCTATTGATGACAATAAATCATATCGTATTCATGATTTATTTAATAATATTAACTCGATTGACAATTTAAGTAAAAATGTCGTTAATGCTATTATGGATTATTTAGATAATGGTTTAAGTAAAATCTTAGAAGGTAATATAGCTCGGGTAGTCGAAAGTAATATTCAAAATTTAAGCAATGAAGAAGTTCTTGATATGATGCAAGAATTCATGGGAAAAGAGTTAAAACCATTAACCATAGTCGGGGCTATCTTAGGGGCTATCGTCGGTTTATTCTTAGGTATTAATTTAAGTAATCAAGGATTACAGACGATTTTCAATTTATCAACGCTCAAATTTAGTAATTTTTATTCTATATTACTTTCGATGGGTATTTATGCTTTATTAGGTTATTTAACTAATGTTGTAGCGATATTCTTTATCTTTAGGCCATATAAACCAGTTCTAGGTATTAAAGCTTTACAAGGTATTATACCAAAACAAATACCACTTCTTGCCAAGGCAATGGGGAATGTTGTAGCTAATAACTTATTATCGGATGAGAGTATTAACAACATGTTAGTAAAGAATGAGCAAAAAATAAAGCAAGCCTTTATCAATAATATCGAAAAAGATGATTATAAAGTTATAAAAACTTATTTAAATGAAAATAGTGAAAAGATAAATAAAAATGTTACGATTTACTTAATCAAAAATTTACGCGACAACAATGCCTTTCTTGCTAGTAAATTTACTGATGAAGTAATGAAATTGAATTTAAATAAGATTGATACAAGTCCTTTTGCTTCTATTCTTGCTAATATCTTTACGGATAAGGTTAATGAATCATCACCATTAATAGGACATTTTCTTGCTAATAAGTTTAAGTCAGGTAAATCATTAAGAGAATTATCAGATGAACTAAATATTAATACCATTGAAAGTAAGATTAATAACTTAATTGAGAATGAAGTAAATAAAATAATCGAAATATTTAGCGACCCAAATTTCCTTTCATCCTTAATCACTAAGTATTCAGATAAAATTGATATTCTTATAAATAAGAAAGTTGAAGATGTTTTCCCTGATACTACTAAAGTAAGTATCGAAAACTTCTTATATAACTTTGTTTCTACCTATCTATATTCGCGTGATAAGCAAAAATCTCTATCAAATTATGTGATTAATGAAATAACGACTATTCTTAGTACAAATGATAGTATTGATGAACTTTTTGGTGGTCGTTTTATCGAACTAGTTAATTTTAACATGACAACTATTCTAGAACGAATAAATGTCGCGGTTATAAATTGGTTAATTAGTTATCGTGATGAAATTAATGAATCAGTAACTAAACGTGTCTATGAAGAACTAACTGTCGTGCAACAAGTTGGATATAAAGCCATTAATGGGGATAAACTTATAAGAGAAACAGTTTTCCGAATAATTGAAAAACGACTACCAGATTTTATATCTAAGAAAATTGATTATTTGAATAATGAATTTATTAATTTCTTTGAAAATTTAGGTAAAGTTAGACTAAAAGATGCTAAGTTAGAACTTCGAAAAGAAGAACTAAATAACTTCTTAGGAGAAGTTTTTGAATCAAAAGAAATTGAAATTAAAACAAGACGATTTATTCATGTTGTGATGTCCTATTTCTATGAGTTTGAAGCCCGTAATATCTTTGAAGTTTTAGGAATATATGAACCAAAAGATATTATTAGTAAGTTTAATGATATATTCGTCTTAATTAACAATGGAACTTATGATGCTTTAAGAAGTCGAAATGAGAAAATTGTTTATGATATCTCTTTATTGATTAATAAATTTATTACTAAAGAAATACTTACTAATCGGGTAAGAAACTTCACCCTAGGTATAAATGAAGAGGAAATTAGTAGTTTTGTTAGTAATTTACTAGTTTTATTAAATAAAAATGACTTCTTAAGAATTAATAATGTACAAATAATTAATCAAATGTTTGACCATGTAGTTAAAGTACCACTAAATGAATTATTTGATGATTTATTCTTAAAACAAGATATGAAACGCTTAATTAGAAAATTAGTTGCGGATAGACATTTTGAAGAAGTTGCCAATGAGGCACTATTAAAACTATATTGTATGACTATTAATGAATTTAACACGATTGTCGATTATGAATTAAAACAACAGATCTTAGTAGATATCATCAATTCGACCTATGAAGTTATTAATGCTAATTTAATTGATATTTTACAAGCCATTGATTTTAATGAAGTAACAGTTCGTGAAGTTGGTGCGATGGAACCTAAACAAATTCAGAATTTATTTAACAGTATTGGAAAAAAATATTTCCGTAAACTAGAAATATATGGAATCTTTGGTGGTATCTTTGCGATTGAAGAAATTACTGTCATAAGTTTTCTGTTATATCTACCAAAATTATTTAAGAAAGATCCCAAGGAGGATAAAAAATGATTAAACTAAGAGATTATCAATGGGTTTTAGAAGCTCTTGCTGCTATTTTATTTATCGTAACTTTTATACTTATGGCAATCTATGGTGATGAAGTAAGATTAACCGTCATAAAATTAACTGGTGTAGGTGTTTTATTCTTTACTTTGATGCGTATTAAACCGATTTTATCATCACGTAAAGAAAAAGATTATGTGATTGTTATGTTCTCAGAAATCATTATCTCTTTCGTAGTAGGTATTATTCTTATCTTCTTTACTGATAAACTACAAGATAATAATTTAATTATGCGCTTTAGCGCTTTAGTAGGATTAATACTTTTTATCCGTGGGGTAAGTCATTTCTGGACTACTTCGAAAAAGTATGAACTTCATGACATTATTTCCTTTGTCTTTCATGTATTTGCGATGTCATTTGGTTTTCTCTTCTTAGTTACTAAAGATACTTTAACTATTGATAAAGTTGCCATCTTCTTAATGATTATTTCGGTACTTTTAACATTTTTCTTTGGTTATCGTTCTTGGGGTGGATATCGTAATTATCGTATTCATAAACTTAATATTCAGAAAATGGGTAATTATTTAGAGAAAAAACAAGAAAAAGAAAAGGTCATTGAAGATCCTGTAAGTATTGAAGAAAAGATTAATCCTAAAGAAATAAAAGATCCTGTACCAAATGAAAAGAATGATGATGATAGACCTTCAATTGAGATAAATTAATAGATATTGGTTAAAATAAAATCGATTCAATCGATTTTATTTTTTTAACCTTAAAAGGTTTGAAAATGAGCTGTTTTAAGGGTATAATAAACCTAGAATACAAAGGAGGAATAAAATGGTAAAATTAGATGAGACCTTAACAATGTTAAAAGAAATTACTGATGCTAATGGTGTGCCAGGAAACGAACGCGAAGCACGTGAAGTTATGCGCAAATATCTTGAAGGCGAAGCTGATGAAATTACATATGATAATCTAGGTTCAATCATCGCAGTTTTAAAGGGTAAAGAAGATGGTCCTAAAGTAATGGTCACAGGACATCTTGATGAAATTGGCTTCATGGTAACTAAGATAACTGATAAAGGTTTCTTAAAATTCCAAACACTAGGTGGATGGTGGAACCAAGTTATGTTAGCTCAACAAGTTACAGTTACGACTAGTAAAGGTGATCGTTATCATGGTGTAATTGGTTCTAAACCTCCACATGTTTTATCACAAGAAGATCGTAAGAAACCTGTTGAAATCAAAGATATGTATATTGATTTAGGTGTTGGAAGTAAAGAAGAAGTAGAAAAATTAGGTATTAAACCTGGAGATATGGTTACGCCATATATTGAATTCCGTCCGCTCGCTAATGATAAATATTTATTAGCTAAGGCCTGGGATAATCGTATTGGATGTGCTATCGCTATTGAAGTATTAAGAAGATTAAAAGGGGAAAATTTAAGTGCTACACTTTATGCTGTAGGTACGGTACAAGAAGAAGTAGGTTTAAGAGGGGCAAAAACATCAGGATTTAAAGTTCATCCAGATATTTGCTTTGCGACTGATGTTGGTATTGCTGGAGATACACCTGGTATTGGTGATGCTGCTGATGCTGAATTAGGTAAAGGACCACAAATTGTTTTATATGATGCTTCAATGGTTGGACATAAAGGTTTAAGAGAATTTGTATTAGGAATTGCTAATGAACTAAATATTCCATATCAATTTGAATCTATGTCTGGTGGTGGATTAGATTCAGGAGCGATTCATACAACTCATGAAGGTGTACCTTCACTTGGTATTTGTATTCCTTCACGTTATATTCACTCTCATACCTCCATTATTCATCGTGATGATTATGAAAATGCGGTTAAATTATTAGTGGAAGTTATTAAACGTTTAGATAAAGATACGGTTAATAGAATTACTTTTGATTAATGAATAATAATGGCATAAGAAATTATGCCATTTTTGTTTTTTTGGCATAATATTACGCTTTTCTATGTTATAATTATGGTGTTATTTCAGGGAAGGTGATAAAATGAAAGTATTTAAGGCTTTTTTAGCTTTTATATTAGTAATTCTTGCAGTAATTGTTTTTTTAGAAATCATTCCTGTGGCACCTAAGTATAAAGGTGAAAATCCTTGGTTAATCAAAGAAGGAGAAAAGCCCTTAATAATACCTCATGGAGGAGCTAAAACTACATATCCAGAAAACACCATATATGCTTTTAAAAAATTAGTGGAAGCGGGATATGATGTTTTTGAGGTTGATTTAGTTCTAACAAAAGATAATATATTAATAACTCATCATGATACTAATTTAGTTAACACAACTAAAGAATCTTTACTTATAAATAATTTAACTTATGATGAGATTGTAAATAAGTATATAAATTCTGATTTTGCGGAAAAATTTAAAGATTATAATGGTCAAGTAATTGAAAATGTCGAGTTATATGAAAGAGAAATTGTACCTGCAACACTTGAATATTTATTTCAAACTTATAGTACGAAACGCTTTATTTTAGAAATTAAAGACACGATAATAAATAGTGGAAATGAATTGTATAAAGAAGCAGTTGATATTCTTCTTGATTTAATAACAACATATAATATGGAAGATAAGGTCATTGTTTCATCATTTGATGATCAAGTTATGAAATATTTTAAGCAAAAATCTCAAGGATTAATTTTTACTGCAACCGCCAGTCAAAAATCAGCAAAGTTTGTAATACTTTCTCTTTTAAGGTTGGATTTCTTTTATAATCCTCAAGATGTCGCTTTGATATTACCATATAATGAAAAATTAAAACCAACACACATGGATTTAATGGAAAAAGTTCCAGGTTTTATTAAAAAGGAACTGACAACATATAAAGATGGTGTATATTATACTAATTTAGCGAAGAAATATATAATAAACGATGCCCATCGTCATAATATGGCTATATACTATTGGACAGTGAATGATAAAATAGAAATTAAGAAATTAATCGAAATGGGTGTTGATGGAATTATTACAGACCGTCCTGATTTAGTAATAGAGGTCTTTAATGAACTAGGTTTAAATTAAAAAACCAACACGATAGTGTTGGTTTCCCATTATTGTAAAGCTTGTACTAATTTATTTAATATTTCTTGTTTCCCTTGGTTATCACTTTTATTATATAATACTTCAAATAAGACACCAAGACCTGGTAACATCTTTTCATCTCCACTAGAAATAGCATCATCAACTGTTGATTTCACATCATCGAAAGTGGATTTATTCATATTTTGTAATACTGCTTTTCTAATATTAATATCCATCAAATCAACCTCCTAATTATAGTGTTTATGTAAATATGTATTTTATGCATTGAGGTTTATTATGAAAAGTAATGAAAAAAATGTTGTAATGATCGATAATAAGAGTTTTAATGTGATAATTAATCGTAAAAACATTAAGAATACTTACATTAGAGTAGATGATGAACTAAATATTATTGTGAATACAAATTATTTCACTGATTATAAAAGAATAGAAAACCTAATCATCAAAAATCAAAATAAGATTAGGAAAATGATAAATAGTAAGAGTAAATTTAACTTAAGTAGTGACCAAATATGGTATTTAGGGAAAATCTACCATATAAATTGTATGTATAGTGATCACTATTCATATACTATAAATGAGCAAAATATAATCTTTAATACTAAATATTCACTAAATGAGACAAAAGATTACTTTTATAAAAATGAAGCAGAAAAAATTTTAACAGAGCGCTTTTTATATTGTTTTGCGAATTTTATTAATTATAAAAAGATCAGTTTACCAAATATCAAGATTCGTAAGATGGAAAAGCGTTTTGGAACATGTTATTATACCAAAAATTTAATCTGTCTAAATACTTACCTAGTTAAATATGATATAGAAGTAATTGATTATGTTATTTATCATGAGTTAAGTCATTTTGTTTTTCATAATCATTCCCGAGCATTTTATGAGTTTTTAAGTAGTATTTCACCTAAACATGAACAGTTAAAAAAACAATTAAAAAATTATTAATAGGGGCGTTTGTTATAAGGATGTTTTAGGTATTTTCATAGTATATTAATGACTCGTAAATTGTTAGGGGGGTGACGTAGTGTATCAATTTCGTCCATTAGGGTGTTGTCCTCGACCAGAACCACTTCCTAAATGTAGAGTGATTCATCGCTATTGTTTTCGTGATGTACCACATATATGCCCAAGACATACACATATTGTAAATCATACTATTTATCGCCATCATTACATTCCTCGTTATACATGTTCTCAAGAGCATGTATGTCAGGATATACAATGTGGTAGTTGTTAGGTATTGATTTTCTAGATAATTTTCAGTATAATAGTTCCAGAATAAGGTAAAATGATGATAAAGGAGTAGTAATTAGACACTGATTATTAAGGGAGAGTATACCATAGATTGCGAGTATACTTATAATAAAGACTAATGAATTCGCCTTTTGAATGATGCAAAACATCCGGTTAATCCGTTATCATTATCGAGTGGTGAACATTTAGTTCGCAATTAAGGTGGTACCACGTTTATTGACGTCCTTATATATAAGGACGTTTTATTATTATATTAAGAAAGGTGATACAATGATAGATAATCTCATAAGTATTAAAAACATGGCCTTACAAGAAATAAAAAATTGTCAGGATTTAAAAGACTTGAATGACTTACGTATTAAATATTTAGGGAAAAAGGGTCCGATTCAAGAAGCAATGAAAGTTATGAAAGATCTAGACCCTGAACAAAGAAAAGAGCTAGGTAGGATATCTAATGAAACGAAAGATGCCATAACTGAGGCAATTAGTGAAAAAGAAAAAGAACTAGAATTAGCTTTATTAGAACATAAGATGTCGATTGAAAAAATCGATGTAACACTTCCCGCTAAAAAAATTAATTTAGGAGCTAAGCATATAATCAATCAAGTAATTGAAGAAATTGAAGATATATTTATTGGTATGGGTTATATGATTGCTGAAGGTCCAGAAGTAGAAACTGATTTCTATAATTTTGAGATGATGAATACTCCTAAAGGACATCCTGCTAGAGATATGCAAGACTCTTTCTATATTACAGAGGAATTATTATTAAGAACACAAACTTCACCTGTACAAGCTAGGACTATGTTACAACATCATGGTGTAGGGCCAATTAAAATGATATGTCCAGGTAAGGTGTATCGACGAGATGATGACGATGCTACACATTCTCATCAGTTCTATCAAATTGAAGGTTTAGTTGTTGGTGAGAAAATAACCATGTCTGATTTATTAGGAACATTGGACTATTTTGTGAAAAGTGTTTTTGGTAAAGAACGAAATATTCGTTTTCGTCCATCATTCTTCCCATTCACTGAACCTAGTGTAGAGGTCGATGTATCTTGTAGTAATTGTGGTGGAGAAGGTTGTTCAATGTGTAAACATAGTGGTTATATAGAAATATTAGGAGCAGGTATGGTTCATCCTAATGTTTTAAGAATGGCTGGTTTTGATCCAGAGAAGTATCAAGGATTTGCCTTCGGTATGGGTCCAGAACGGATTGCTATCTTAAAATATGGTATTGATGATATTAGACAATTCTACACTAATGATTTACGCTTTAATCGTCAATTTATAAGAAACATTTAAGGAGGATAATTATGTTATTGTCGCTAAATTGGTTAAGAGACTATGTTGATATAAGTGATATTTCTCCACAAGAATTGGCTAATAAGTTAACCCTTTCTGGTATTGAGATTGAAAAAGTTTATCCATTATCAGAAGCTACAAACTGTGTAATTGGACAAGTTATCAGTAAAGAAAAACACCAAAACTCTGACCATTTAAGTGTCTGTTATGTAGATCTTGGTGATAGTAAAGCACAAATTGTATGTGGAGCACCTAATGTAGCCGAAGGACAAAAAGTAGTTGTAGCGAAAATCGGAGCAACTCTACCTGGGGGAATAAAGATTAAAAAGTCTAATTTACGTGGAGTAGAATCTAATGGTATGATTTGTTCATTAAAAGAACTAGGTATTGAAAATAAGTTTGTTCCGCAAGAATTTCAAGAGGGCATTGTTGTGTTAGGTAAAGATGCTATAGTTGGCGAAGATGCCATAAAGTATTTAGGCTTAGATGATACTATTTTAGAATTGAAACTAACTCCTAATCGTTCCGATTGTTTATCGATGTTAGGTATTGCTTATGAAGTCGCAGCAATTCTAGATAAAGAGGTTCATTTACCTAGTGGTGAAAATACGCCAATAAATATTAGTAATGATTTTAAAGTAAATATAAAATCACAAGATTGTTCATTATATTATGCGAAGATTATCAAAGATGTTAAGATAGAATCATCACCACAATGGTTACAAGCCAAACTTATGGCTTGTGGTATTAGACCAATAAACAATGTTGTTGATGTTACTAATTTTGTGATGTTAGAATTAGGTCAACCATTACATGCTTTTGATTATGATAAATTAGAAAGTAAAGAAATCGTTGTACGTAATGCTTATGAAAATGAAAAACTAATTACCCTTGATAATATAGAAAGAACCTTATTACCTAATGATTTATTGATTACTGATGGTAAAAGAGCTATTGGACTAGCAGGTGTAATGGGTGGATTAAATACAGAGATTGACAATAATACGAAAAATGTCCTAATAGAAAGTGCCGTATTTAAACCACTAGTGATAAGAAATACTTATAAACGGTTGAATTTACGAAGTGAAGCTAGTATTCGTTTTGAAAAAGGAGTTGACCCTAATAGAACCCTATATGCTTTAAATAGAGCAGCACAATTACTAAAAGATTTAGCAAAGGGAAATTATGATAATACAGTTTCCTATGCTAGTAGTACGGTAGTAAGAGAGAATGTTATTACTATCACTTTAGAAAAAATTAATCAAGTATTAGGTATAATATTAACCAAAGAAGATATAGAAAATGTTTTTAAACGTTTAAAATTTAATTATGATGTTAAAGGTAATGTCTTTGATGTCAAAGTTCCATCAAGAAGACCTGATATTACCATACAGGAAGATTTAATAGAAGAGATTATTAGAATATATGGATATAATAATTTAAAATATACTTTGCCATTAACTGATACAATCGGTATGTTGAATGAAAGACAACAAAAAATTCGCGTTATAAGAAATACTTTATTAAGTTGTGGTTTAAATGAAGTTATTACTTATTCGTTAACGGATGATAAGTCAGCTAATAGATTCCAATATGTAGAATCAGGTAAGGAAATAAAAATATTAAAACCAATGAGTGAAGACCATGCCATAATGAGAAAAAGTCTATTACCAAGTTTATTAGATGTTGTAAGTTATAATATGGCACGAAATATCGATGATGTATTAATATTTGAAATTGGAAAGAAATATTATTTAGAAGATGAAAAACCACAAGAAGTATTACTTCTTAGTGGTGCTTGTACTGGTCTAGTATCAGAGACAAAATGGCAAAAAGCAGAAACGAAAGTTGATTTTTACTTTGTTAAAGGTGTCATAGAAACTGTTTTTGAAAGGTTAAATATAATAAACAATTTATCTATTAAGCAAAATAACGATATATCAAGTGATTTTCATCCAACAAGAACTGGTAATATCTATCTAAATGAGGAATTAGTAGGAGTAATTGGTCAAGTTCATCCTAAACTACAAGATGAATATGATATAAAAGAAACTTATGTATTTGAGATAGATTTAGATAAAGTACTTAATACGAAGACTAAACCTATTAGATTTCAATCAATATCTAAATATCCAACAGTAACTAGAGATATCGCCATAGTAGTTGATGAAAATATTGCAGCTGATACATTAGTTAAAGCTATTAAGAGTAAAGGAAGACATATCCTAAAATCGGTTGAAGTATTTGATGTATATCAAGGAGAACATGTTGAGAAAAATAAGAAATCAATAGCATTTTCACTAGTATTTGAAAACCTAGATAAGACTTTAACTGATGAAGAAGTTACTAAGACTTATAATAATATAGTTAATGAACTAGAATCGAAATTTGGTGCTTATTTGCGCAAATAAAATTATAATTTATGTAAAAGACTCA
Organism: Haloplasmataceae bacterium; assembly: GCA_036562215.1. Taxonomy (GTDB): domain Bacteria; phylum Bacillota_I; class Bacilli_A; order Haloplasmatales; family Haloplasmataceae; genus CALFRW01. The sequence goes on from DATCKO010000014.1 coordinate 14,234, forward strand.
CAAAATGTGAGTCTTTTTTAATAAATATAGCTTATAAATTGACAAAATGATGACTAAAAATCGCAAATAGTAGTAAGATTTTATAGCTATCTTTCCAAGCAATTTGCACAACTTAAAAGACTTATATTATAAAGCTATATTTTGATAAAATGAACTTGGGTGATAAAGTTCATGAACTTAAGTATTTCAGAAAAGGAAGTTGATTATCGGATAAACAATCAATATAAAAAGAAAAGGTCTATTGGAGAATATATAAGAAAAGAAAGATTAGCTCAAGGATTAAAGCAAGAATTAGTTTGTAAAGGAGTATGCTCAGTTTCATATTTTAGTCGTATAGAAAGTAATAAGGTTAATCCCCCAGAGATTTATATAACAAAAATCTTTGAAAGATTAAATAAACCAATTCCAGAAAATCTTGATATTGAAAATTATTATAAAGAGAATATTAATAATTTTATATCAGCGATAGAGTATAAAAATGATCGTCTTGTAGATGAAGAGTATAATAAAATACTAAATATTCCTGATATCAATAAAGATTTATATGAATTTGTTTATTTGATTTATTATAAGAAGATTAATGACCTCGAGCCATTATTACTTAAACTCCATCAACAACAAGTTCATTTTGATAATGATGAACTATTATTATATTTAGAGAATGTTGGAAGCTATTATGTAATAAAAAATGAATATGAAAATGCAATGAGATGTATTTCAATTTCATTAAAATTACAAGACTACCTTGGCATAAAAAAACCCAGTATTCTTTATAAATACGCTTGGATATTAGGTAAATATAATAATGATTATCAATGTCTTAAATATGCTGAGGAAGCAGAAAGACTTTATTCAAATCAAAATAATATATATCGTTCACTACAGAGCAAATTATTGATTGGCATAAAATTAAGTAAATACTTTCCTGAAAGAGCAATTGAGTTATATCAAAACTGCATTAGAATAACTAATCATTCAAATTACAGAGGACTAATTAAGGTAATTAAGTATAACTTAGCGATGGTATATAAAAAATGTAATAATTATGTTAAAAGTGAAAAATTATTTAATGAGTTAATTTCTACCTATAGTGATGATAATAATTATGTATTTGATGTCTTTGTAG
>DATCKO010000021.1:0-10990 GCA_036562215.1 Haloplasmataceae bacterium
TCTTACCAAATGATCTGTAGGAACTAATTGATCTAGACAAACAAACTCTAATTGTGATTTATCTTTCAATATTTGTGCTTTTGATTTTTCAAAATACATACTAAACCCTCACTTACATATGTAATATAGATACTATAATCCTGAAAGTTATTAAATTTATAAGACATAGAATCTAAACAAATTATAAATTGTATATACGAATAAAAAGACTTTGAACTTTATAATACAAACTTTCTTGTGAACTTTTTTCTATTTATATTACATGAAAATATTATCGACAAATATATACAAATATATCATATGTATGATTAATTAAGACATTTTTCGATATATTTTTCGCTTTATCATTCCTATAATGATTCTAATCATTATTAGGAAAGGAGATATTTTAGTAATCAAAATACATTAGATTTTGATAAGTAAATTGATATGGAATGAATTTATATGAATATTATATGCAATTTGCTAATTCAAAGCAAGAACATGATCGTTTATTTAAGGAAGTTATAGATTATATAAATCCAACGATTACAAAAGAATTAAATTCGATTGCTTCGATTATAAAAGATGATATAAGGCAAGAAATATTAATAAAGATATTTAAAATATTCATAAATCAAAGGTTAACATTTATTTCTATTGAAGAAACTAAAAGGTTACTAAAGGAAAATAATTATTTATTAAGTAATTTTATCAAAGATTTGAAGGGCAATAAACTTTCAATTTCAAGCTCTATATATCCACCAGAGATAGATAGTATATTTATTAATACTTTTCATACTTATGTTTGCAATTTGATGCTTATTAGTTATATTAAAAAAACAATTAGAAACTGTAAGTTAGATTGTATGAAGAAGTATTATCGCTATAAATATATTAGTTTAAATATCATTAAGGAGGATACTGAATTACTTGAATTGATAAGCGATGATAAAAAGCCAAATAAATTAAGTAATGATCATCAATTTTTAAAACTTTTTATTTCAGATAATACAATACTAACTCAAAAAGAAGTGGCTGTTAAATTAAATGTATCCCAACAATATATTTCTAAAAGATTATCACAAATAACAAAAAAAATCAAAAAAATTTAATTTTTGGTTGTATTTTTGTAATTTCAATCGTTTATATAAGTGAGGGGAGGAATATCAAAAATGTAGCTTTTGATTTTTTTAAGAAAACAAATTATAAGTTTATAGGTAGCTTACTAAAAACCTATAGAAAGAAAGGAGAGTATGAAATTAATAGGTATTACAGGAAGTTGTGGAAAAACTTCGGTTGCAGAAATTGTTTATCAGTATTTATTGTATGTTGGGTATAAGGTTTCATTATACTGTAGTAATGGACTATTTGTAAATGGTCTTACAAGAGAAAAAGATTTTTTTCAGTCAACATTATATGGTAAAGAGCTAGATGAATTTCTTAAGGAAGATGTTGAAAATGAAGTCAATTATGCGATTGTTGAAATAACTGCTGAAAGTGTAAAACGAAATGATACTGTTCATTTATTACCTTTTGATGTTGTCGCATTAACTAATTTTTATCGTGGATTACATAATCATTTTGATAGTAAAGAACATTATTTAAGCTGTAAAAGAAAGATCCTTACCTCTAGTAATGTAAAAGAAGTATTATTAAGACTTGAGGAACCTAATTATAATTTATTTTCAGATATCAAACACTTAACATATGGTTACTCAGATCAAGCTAATTATCAATTAAAAGTACTTGATAATAAAATTGATGGTCTACATTTAATTTATGATGGTGTTGAATTTAGAACGAATTTAATTACTGGTTATCATGCTCGGAATATGGCATGTGCTCTTGCAATTCTTTCTTGTTTAAATATTTTAGATATTAATGCTTTTAAAAAGTATGCTCAAAATATCTATATTAGAGGTCGATTTGAAAGATTAAAAGTAGGAAATAAAAATATTGTTATTGATACAGGATTTGTTGGCGCTGATATGTTGTTATTAGGATTAGAACAGACAGTAGGAAATACCAACTTTAAAATTATTTATTCATCAGTTCATTATAATGAACCTAATGAATGGATTAAAAATGCTAGAAGTCGTGTAGGAGAGTTTTTAAGAAGAGGTAAATTTATATATCTAACCAATCCCAAAAATGCTCTTGATGAAGAAGATATTTTTATTCACGACGTGATGAATAATGAACCAGTAAACTATAGGTATATTCCTACTTTAGAACAAGCATGTAAAATAGCATTAGATGAATTAAAAGAAGATGAAACATTAGTAATCTTTGCAAGAGAACATTACAGAAAATATCGTCATTGTTTTGAAAATATACAATAGAGGTGATTAATATTAGCAAAATCTTAAGCCAAAACAATGAGGGAATAAATTGTGAAAATGAATTACCATCAATAAACTCAACAGAGAAATTAGTAAATGAAATACATAGAAGTGCAATTATAAGTGAAGTAAATAATAACAAAGATATTCAAGAAAAATTTATCGAACAAGCTCGTAAAAGTGTTGGAAATGAACTATATTCGATTAATCAAGAAAATATAACAAGAAAACAAAAGACAACTTATAACGCCAATCAAGAAGCATGCAGGCTTTATGGAATTGATGAATATGTTCCTTTATGGCAAGTAAGCTTAATGAAATTAGGAGCAAGTATATGGTTTATTATATACTTTCTCTTTGCAACAGTCACAATAGCACCTATTAACATGTTTTTTAAAGGAATTAAATCATTTATTAAAAACAATTTTTTAGTTTTTCTAATTGCTATACTTTGTTACTTATTAATAGTAGTGGGTATACCATTATTAATTCGTTTAATGTGAGGAGGAGAAAATGTTAGAGTTAATCAAAGAAATTAAAGAGATTCTGGCAATTATAATTCCTGTGATTATTGGATTTATTGTCTTAGTTTCAAAATTAACAAAAAGCACAAAATTAAAAAAACTTGCCCAAAACTTAATTGAAGTAGAAAAGATTACAAGGGATTATATTTGTAATGCTGAAAAGTTTTTAAATTATAGTGGACAAGATAAGAAAGAATGGGTTAAGACGAAAGTTAATCAATATTGTATAGAAAATGATATCAAATATGAAGAAAATGTTATTGATGATATCATTGAGAATTTAATTGTGTTAAGTAAAACTGTAAATAAAAGAGAAAAAGATATGGGAGGGTTATTATGAAAACTATTAATGATTTTAAAATAATTGATGGGGTTGCTATATTAGAAGGGGTAGCGTATGCGGAAGAAGCAAAAGTAGTTGATGAATACTTGAAGAATAATCCTAATATTAAATATGCTTCTGTATATACTTTTGATAATCGCTACTTTGAATTAAAAAATGGAAGATTATTATCAACAAATGAAAAAACTTTTGTTAATCCTTATTATGAAGTATCTAATGATACGATTATTTTTGAAAATAATGGTATTGATCTACATGAACTTGAAAGAAGAATATTGGCAATTGAAAGTGCATTATTAGTATTATATAAAGAATTGCAATCTTATATAGATAAAATGACAAATAAGTAATTTAAATTAAGAGGGGTGAGAATATGAATAAAGGATTAAAAAAATTTTGTAAATATATAACTCAAGAAATTGGTAATGCTGCAAATGTTCATGTAAATATAAATAAAAATGCTGCAAATATGTATATGATAATTCCTATTTATTCATCGGGCGGGAAAGCACCAATAAACTTATATTTAACATTTACATTAAGTGAACAAAATAATCTCTATGGTTATGGAAAAGGAATAAAACTAAACTATAGTAAAATAATTAGTGGCCCACCTCTAGCATCAAATAATTATACTATTGAAGTAACAAATGAAGATGGAAGTGTCGATACATATCATAGAGTTTTAGATTCTAACAAATATGAATGTGATGGAGTGGATACATACTTAATAGATAAACAAGATGAAATCTATGACGAAAGAGAAACAGCAACAATACACTTAATTGAGAAAGATGGAACTAAATATATTTATGATTATCATAATTTGCAGCATCCTTATAAAGTCGAATTTCTTAACAAAAATTATTTATATATAGATTATACTACTATTAATGGTAAGAGTTTAATTTATAGCATTTCAAATAATAAGGGAGAAAATGTTTCGTTCAATTATCAAAATCCACATTCAATTCTAATAACAGTAAAGAGACATGATGTCGTAATTAATACGATCCAGATTAAAGCAAATATCAATACGAATAATTTAGAACAAATAACATATAAAAATAATCATGGGCAAGAAATCATTAATTATTTTAATTTTGATTTTATTAATAAAAGAGTTGAAGTATTGGATTCAATTCAAAATTATAGACTTAGATATACCTATGAAGGAAATTGTAAAGTTACTTCATTTCAAGATGGTTATGACTCTAATTATAATGGTGGAACAACAACTAGTATCAACTATTTAAATAATGTAACAACAATTAATTATTATAAGAATAAATTTTTAAAAGTATTTTTTGATAAAAATGACATACCACTTTATGAAATGGATTATAAAGGAAGAGTCGTTAAATATGAATTTGATGATAAAAAAAGACTTATAACAAAATCTGATGTACAATTGTGTAATCCTAATTATGCTATAAAATATAGTGAAATAAATAATGGCTTTTTTAATAACAATTTGAATAATTGGCAACAAAGTGGTAATGTTAGCATCTTTTTTGATAATGATCAATTAGACATATTAGGTAAAAATGTTGTTAAAATTCAAGGAATATCATCGATCAAACAAACCAATAGTATTGTAGGTTACGCAAATGACATTTTAACATTTATGCTATTAGGAAAAGGTAACTTAAATGGTGTATTTGCTAGTGCAACGATAATACTTAAGAAAGATTTAGAAGAAATTAATAAACATGTTATAGAATTTTCTGAAAATGAAAATATATGGCAATTTAAATCAATTCAAATGGAAGCGAAAGAAAATTATAATAAGATTGAAGTTGAAATTAAAGGATTAAATTCTTCCACAATTTGTTACTTTGATGCTATTCAATTATATATTAAACCGTTAGGAAGCTTTTATAAATATGGAAAGTCAAATAATTTTAGATATAATATATTTGGAAAAAGAAGATCGATTTTAGATTATAATGACAATAATCTATTAAAGAAAGTATTTAATGAATCATCTTATTATAATTATGCATATGATGAGAAAGGAAACATTAGAGCATCACAAGATATGTATGATCTTGTGACGAGGTATGAATATGATGATAATAATAATCTAATCAATAAAAAAATAATTAATAATGATATCTATATTGAAACAAATGAAGTGCATGAACAAATTACTGATGACCCAAATATTTTAAAAGATGTATATTATGATGAAAATAGAAATATTAGCGAATACAAATATGATAAGATATTACTACAAATAAAAGAGTTTAAGGATAAAGTAAGTACAAGCACTGAATATAATTATAATGATTGGAATCAGATACAATCATATATATTAAGAAAATCATCATATAGCAACCAAGTTTCTTTTACATATAATAATGGATATTATGTAGAAACAGTACAATTAAATAATGGCATGAAATATGAATATCATTATGATAGTGCTAATAGATTGAGATATGTAAATATTATAAATGCTAGTAATGCGACAAAATTAATTGAATATAGTTATGATGATAAAGTTGATGGAGATGAACAAGTATACTCAAATAATATATCTTCTAAAATGATTGGAGATTTGGGGGATAAATATATTTTTATTTATGATGAAGAAGATAAAATAAGTGAAGTTAGATTACAAAAGAGAAATAGTACTACTGAAGAGACTCTATATAAATATTATTATGAGTTTGATAACTTAATAAAATATGAGGAACTCAGATCTAACGAAAGTATATCTTATACATATGATAAATATAATCAAATTATCAAAGTAACGGATAATTATAATAACTATATAGAATATTATTATGATGATTTAGGATATGTAATTTCAAAAAAAATATATACTAATGATAAAAAATTATATGAAACATTAGAACCATTAACTATATCAAGAAAAGTAACGTCACAAATCTTCTTTGAGGAGTACAAGCATAATAATAAAATACCAAGTTTACATTATTCATGTTTTTTTAATGACCTAATATATGATTATAGTGATATGTCAGTGAAAATCAATAAAAATGCGTCCGCAATATATTATGATAGTGAAGAGAATATAAACGAAAAAGTTATTGCACCATCCTTTGGAAATAATATCGCCACTTTAAAAGATGGTTTTGTTCCGTGTATTAAATGTGATTCATCAAATCCAGGGATTACATATATTACTAATACTATTGAAGTTACACCTCAATCTTGTTTAACAGTTATGTTCTGGTTTAAACCAACTAATGATAATAGTAATAAGTATATTTTTACTTGCGGAGACAAAATATTACCTTTAGGTATTTTCATTAGAGAGACTGGACAATTAGATGTTATAGGTTTAGGAGGGTTGTTAGTAACAACTAATTCAATTAAATATAATGATTGGAATTTTGTTGCACTAACTGTTTATAACCGTTATGATGAGATAGGCTATCCTGAGATAAGTAATTATATGATTAATTTAAATGGAACAGTTAAAGCACTTAATACACAAACACCTAATAGAATATATCGAAATCTAGGTTCCAATTGTCATCTAAATTTTGGACATGATTTTGAATTAAGTTCTTTTATAGGTGAAATTACTGGTATTGTTTTTGCAAATAATGTTTTATCTAATTATACAATTAATGAATATTATGAACTATTCAAAAAGAACGTTATAGACTACAAATATATAGACTCTATCAGTAAAACAGTTGATATATCTAGTGTTAATAGTTATGAATCAGTATTATTTAATGATTTTGATATAATACCATTAAATAATTCATTGGAATCTATCAATGGTGTTAAACCTATTGAATTTGTAAAAAGAGCAAATATGATTAAAACATTTGATTATGATAGTGACTTAAAAAGATCTGTATATCAAGCCAAGAATAATAAATTATTGTATGATTTTGGATTAGGAAATGTTGGTGCATTAGTAGCAAAAGTAAAATTTAATAGTACTTCAAGTAAGCAATACATTTTTCAAAATATAAGTATAAATAAATCATTAGGTCTCTACAGATATCAAAATAAATTATATTTAGATATTGATGGCTATCAAATGTCAACTGGTATAAATGTAGATTATGGTACATGGAAATTAATCATGTTTTCATGGATGTTAATTTATGATAATGATCCAGAAAGAGGTACAGTTTACCATTTTACAGTTAGATGTGATGGAAATTCCGAAACATTTAATAAAGAATTAAGTTTCAAATATAATAAATTTAAGACTTTGATTGGCGGTAAACTTAATGTTAATGAAATTATTTATCCATTAGATGGTCAAATGGAAATGTTGGGTTATCGACATAGCGATATGGGTCATTATTATTATGATCAAATAAGAGGTAATTTTAAAGTTACGACATATTCAAAAGAGTATGATGCATTTCGACTATTGAAAAAACAAACTATTACAAAAGATGGAAGTAGAATAGTTGGTAATGTCTATACTTATAAAAATGTCGATAATAATCCTAATAGAATATCACCATTAATAGATAAACAAACAATATTGACAAATACGAAAACAACAACGATATCATATGAATATGATAATAACAATAATGTTACAGCAATTAAATATGATAATAGTTTAGTCAGAAGATATACATATACATATGATGGCAAATTGGAGTCAGAAGTATTATATGATAGTGAAGATGTATTATCATATGAGTATGATTGTAATGGTAATATTAAATCAGTAATTTGTAGTAATTTTGCACCTAATACTACTACTCGAATTAACTATATATATAGTAGTGTATATCCTGATAGATTAATAAAATATGGAACTGAAGGTCATGAAAAAGATATTTTATATGAAGATGCATTTGCTGGTAATCCTACATTTTATGGCAATGGTAATCAAGGAATATATTTTACTTGGGAAGGTAGAAAACTTAGTAGATATTATGATAATGTAAAAAACTTAACAATTGATTATCAATATAATGATCAAGGTTTAAGAATCAAAAAAGAAATTAAAAATGTATCTACAACAAAATATTATTATGAAGGAAGCAATTTAATTAGTGAAGTAACTGGAAGTAAGAAAAAATATTTCTTATATGATGAAAATAGTATGTTATATGGGTTAATTTATCAAAATAAAACATATTATTATATAAGAGATATATTAGGAAATATATTAGGACTTATTGACAATAATGGAAATATTGTTGTAGAATATAAATATAATGCTTTTGGTAAACTATTATCAATAACTGGATCTTTAAAAGATTCATTAGGAAAAGAAAATCCATTTATTTATAAGGGTTATTATTATGATGTTGAAACTGGACTTGCAATGGTGGGACATAGATATTATAGTCCTGAACTATGCAGATTCATCCAGCCAGCAGAGGTATCATCTTTAAATCCATCTAGTATCAATGGACTTAACTTATATAGTTATGCGAATAATAATCCAGTTGGAATTGCTTATAATAGTTCTAGTGTTGGAGGTACTTCTAGAGGAGGAATGTTTGGTTCCATTACTTTAAGTGGTGTTACTAATGGAAGCTATCTGAATGGTTCAAATAGTTCTAGTGGAAGTGGTTTTTTAGGAAACTTAATTTCTGGTGTATCAGCAATACATGGTGTTGTTGATAGCATATCTTCATATTTAGCAGGTTCAGTTGACGGATTAATTAGTTATATTGGCATACCTAAGTTGAATGGATTTCAAGGAAAATTAAACAATTATTCTAATTGGTTGATGGGAATTGGAATCGGCTTAGATATTGCATCGAGTGCATATAACAATTATATGAACCCTAATTTAACCACAGGTCAAAAGTGGGCTAGTTTTGGAGCTGATGTAGGTTATATAGCAGCTAAATCGGGTTTATCATATTTAGCAGGTACATTAGTAACTAAAGGTTCAGTGGCGTTAGGCTCTGCAGTGGCTTGTTCTTTAGTAGGAGCGTCTATTGGAGGATTAACTATTGGCTTTGGTGGAGCTATATTAATTGGCGGTGGTGTAGTTGTGCTTGGCATTGTTGCAGGAACCATTTTAATTGCAGTTGTATCAGACGCACTAGATAATTGGTGGGAAAAGAAAAAAGAGGAGTGGTTTAATTAGATGAAAAAAATATTCTTATTTGGAAGATTTGTTAGAATTTGCTTTATCATTTCATTTGCATTTATTATCTATGCAATGTTTGATATGTGCTTTCAAAGTTCGTTTGATATCAAGAACATATTATTGACTATATTAGTAATTATCTTTGTAGTCTTTGGTTTAACATGGCTATATTCGTTAGGATTAAGCATTAATTATAAAAAAGATAGATTAATATTGATTCTAGGTTTAACCAAGGTTAATCAATATGAAAGAGCTTTATTGAATGTTGAATCAATAGATGTTGAAAAAGAATTAAATCTTGGATTTGATTTTGTTATTAAATATAAAGATGGTTATGTTGAAAGAATCAAATATAAATTTTATAGAATTTCGATTGTTGAAGAAGGACAATTTAAGAGGTTGAAAAAGCAAATAAACAAGTTAAAATTTAATTAAATTGTAAACAGGATAAGACGTGCTTCACTCTGCAGCACATAGTCTTGCACGTCACCTGTTTTAACTGGGATACCCAGCTTAAAATTGTAATGGTAAGGAGGCGATGATATGATAGAATCTATTTTGTATAAGACTGCTATATATTGTAGACTTTCTTTAGATGATGGATCTTTAGGTGAATCTGGTAGTATTCAAACACAAAAGATGATGCTAGAAAAATATTGTCGTGATAATAACTTTACTATTAAGGAAGTATATATTGATGATGGTTATTCAGGATTGAATTTTGATAGACCAGCATTTAAAAGATTAATTGCAGATATTGAATCAGGAAAGATTAATTTAGTTATTACTAAAGACTTATCTAGGTTAGGTAGAGATTACTTACAAACTGGATATTATACTGAACAATACTTTCCTTTACACAATGTAAGATATATTGCGGTTAATGATGGTGTAGATACATTAATAGATAATAATGATATCGCACCATTTAAAAACATCTTAAATGATATGTATGCTAAAGATTTATCTAGAAAAGTTAAATCTGCGAAAAGACAAAGAGCATTAAATGGATTATTTATATCTGCTCAAACACCTTATGGATATATAAAAGATCCAACAAATAAAAATCATTTAATAGTAGATGAAGATGTTAGGCATGTTATTGAATTAATATTTAATATGTGTGTTAATGGAAAAGGAGCACCTACTATTGCAAAAGTTTTAGAAGAAAAAGGAATATTAAATCCTGCGGCTTATAAAACATTAAAAGGTTCAACTAGATTTGCAAAACTTCAAGGAACTAACCATTATAAATGGAAAGCAGTAACTGTAAGAAAGATATTAACTGATATGGTTTACTGTGGACATATGGAAAATGGTAAATATAAAGTTGAAAACTACAAAACTAAAAGAAGAGTTAAAGTTCCTGATAGTGAACATATCATAGTTAAAAACACTCATGAAGCTATTATTAGTGAAGAAACATTTGAAACAGTACAAACTGTTTTAAGTGCAAGACACTATCCAGCACATCATGAACATGAAAACTTATTTAAATCAATCTTATTTTGTGAATGTGGTAAGAGAATGGCTATTGCTCATAAAGTAAGAAATAATAAAAAAGATACATTTTATAAATGTGCAAATCATGAGAATAATCCTCATGAATGTCCTAGATCAAATATTATCCAATATGATTTCTTGAAAAGAGTTATTGAAAAAGAAATATTTGATTTAATAGGTAAACTTAAACATAATGAAAAAGCATTTGAAACATTTGTTAGTAGAC
>DATCKO010000022.1:0-3206 GCA_036562215.1 Haloplasmataceae bacterium
ATACTAATTTAACTGGAAATCTACTATCAAGGTCTTGAGACTTTATATTAAATATTTCAAATAATTCTACCAGAGAACCAGTAAAGTCCTTTATCTTTGGTTCAATTTGCTTCATATATATCTTATCTATTTGATTTAGAACATACTCAAACTCAAAGGAAATTAAACCTACATTAGTCTCTAACAATATATTATTATCAGCCATTATCCAAGCTACCGCTAAAGTAGCATGACCACAGAAGTCTATTTCTTGAGTTGGAGTAAAATAACGTACTTTATATGTACCATTTTTCTTATGATATACAAAAGCAGTCTCTGCTAAGTTTAACTCTTGGGCAATTTGCTTCATATGAAGTTCTCTTAATTCATCTGCATAAAGCACTATTCCACAAGGATTACCTTTAAAAGGTTGTTCTGCAAAACTATCAACAATAAATACTTGTAATTTTTCCATTCTATTCGGTCCTTATAAATTGATTTATTTTTTTATGATAAACATAACCAATACTTTTTAATCTTTCACAAATTAAAAATTCATCCACAGCAAAATCATCACAAAAACTTTTTAAACTATCATAGTTATTGCGTAACTTCATATTCACAATACTTAACAACATATTACAATCCATTGTTAATAATTGTTCGCGATCCATCTTTATCTCCTTTCCTTTTATTAAACTATATTGTATTATTTAGATATGAATATCCAAAATATTAATAAAATGGAGGATTTATGTGCGGTCGAATTAGATTTACCCTAAATAAAGATGATTTTATTCAAATATTACATGATAGATACGCTATTAATGATTATACACTTGATTATTCTATACCTAAATATAATATTGCCCCATCTAATGATGTTATAGCGGTAATAAATGATGGTAGTAAATATCGTATTGGCCTTTTACGTTGGGGATTTGTGCCTACATGGGCTAAAGATAATAAATTTATGTCAATCAATGCTAAGGCTGAAACAATTTTAGAAAAAAAGATGTTTGCTTTAGCATTTAATAAAAGAAGATGTGTAATACTAGCTGATGGTTTCTATGAATGGAAAAAAGTATCTTCCACAAAAATTCCTTATAATATAACCATAAAAGACCAAGAAATTATGCCTCTTGCTGGACTCTATAATCCCTATATCAATGAAAAAGGAGAAAAAATATTTACTTGTACCATTATTACTACAACACCTAATGAAATACTATCATCAATTCATGAGCGTATGCCAGTTATCTTAACTAAAGATAATGAGAAAATATGGTTAAATCCACATATTAATACAAACTTATTACAATCCGTTTTAGAACCTTATTCATCTCACAATATGGACTTCTATACTGTAAGTAATATCGTGAATAATCCTTTAGTTGACACACCTGATTGTATAAAACCCTATGAATATAATTAGTAAAATGACCAAAACTATTAATGGTGATAAAACATGAATCGTTCGCACAAACAACAATTAGAAAGATTACAAGCTAAAAATCATTATACAAAAGAGGATTTAGAAATAGCCCAGGAATTACTTAAGCATGAAGATCCACCATTTCATAGTGAGGTCGAAAAAGTAATAGAAAAGATTACGAAAATACTCAATGAGAAGAAATTATGATTGTGTAATAGCACAATCTTTTTTCTTTTATTCTCTAGGAGTAATCTCTACTAAAGCCTTAAAGATCGTATTCTGATTTACCATATTTTTGCCTTCAACATAAAGATAATGATCATCTATTTTTGATAAATCATTAAAAAGACTAATGACTTCACCAGGTAATGTTTCATTTATAAAATTAATTTCTAAGGCTTTAATAGAAAATAGTTTATGTTTATCAAAAGGTAAACAATCAGAAATAAAATCAATATATTTTATATTATTTAAATGACCATTAAAATCAATATCACTATAACCAATCATTCTATCATAAACAATATCTAGATTCTTAAAAGGCATTAATTTCATAAATTCATAATCAAGAGCACTCTTAGTCAAATCTTGATAATTACTTTCGATAATATTAGTTCGTTTAACCTTTCTCGTTTCTATATCTAATAAAACCCAAATGGATGTAGCCTTAGCAATAATATTACCTTGATTATCATATATAAGAAAATCTCTTTCAAACTCTAATGATTTAGTAGCTTTAGGCCAAGTTTCCACTATTATCTCTTCATTCCAATTAGGATAACGCAATACTTCTACACGCATCTTAATTATTACCCAAGCTAAACCGTATTCTTCTTTTAATTTATTAATCCCTACACCTAAGTGTTCTACAGATTTACTGGCCACATCTTGAAAATAATTAAATAAAGAACTAATTTTTACTTGTTTATTAAAATCAACATCATTAATTTCGATTTTATATTTCTTACGAGTAATAACATCAACATTCTCCACCTAAATCACCTTGATTCTGATATTTAAATGAACATTTGTCAATGTGATCATTAATTATTCCTATAGCTTGAAGATATGAATATATAATCGTAGTACCTAGAAATTTAAAGCCTCTTTTCTTAAAATCTAAAGCTATTTTATCTGATAATACTGTTTTGGTAGGTATTTCATATATATTGTTATAGTGATTTATAATTGGTCGATTATTAACAAAACCCCATAAATATTGTGCAAAACTACCAAATTCTTTTTGTACTTCAATAAAACGTTGAGCATTATTGATAGCTGCTTCAATTTTTCGTCGATTTCTAATAATATTTGAATCCATTAGCAACTCCTCTATTCTCTTTTCATGAAATTTAGCTACTTGATAATAATCAAAATCCGCAAAGGCTTTACGAAAAGCCTCTCTTTTTTTAAGAATAGTTAACCAACTTAATCCTGCTTGCATGGACTCTAATACTAAAAACTCATATAAAACTTTATCATCGTAATTAGGTTTTCCCCACTCGTAATCATGATACTTAATGTACAACTCATCATTTAAACACCATTCACATCTCATTTTAATTCCCTTTCTAATAAAATACATCAATATATGTAAATTATAACAAATATCTTATATAAATAAAATAAGCCAGAAAATAATTAGCATTTTCTGGCTTTTCTTAATCTAAAAATCTATTTTATTGCTTCATTATAAAGACGAGAGATTTCTTTCCAATTGAAAATATTCCATATTGCTTCTACATAATCAGCTCTTTTGTTTTGATAATTTAAATAATATGCATGTTCCCAA
>DATCKO010000024.1:0-3501 GCA_036562215.1 Haloplasmataceae bacterium
GAATATATAAAAACGGAATTAGCTAAGAACCTTGAAATTGAAAATCTCTATGAAACAACTGCTGGATGTGTCATATCCAGTCATTGTGGAAAAGGGACAATTGGTATACTTTATATAACTAAATAACGTGCCGAATGGTACGTTATTATTTTAAGAATAATGAATAAAAGTGTGGTGATATAAATGAAAAAATCAGTTAAAAATAGAAGATTAGGAGCAGCTATTATTGATGGAATGTTTATCTTTTTTAGTATTTTCATTTTTTCAATGTTCCAAATCATTATGCTACCCTTTTTTAGTATAATAGAATTCTTCATTATCACATTACTTTTTATTTATTATACCATTTTTCCTTTGTTCACAAATGGTAGTACATTAGGAAAATTAATTTTAGGAATTAAGATAACTACAATTGATTATCAAAAACCTCGTTTTTATCAATTTCTTTTAAGAAATATTCTATTTTTTGAAGCCATATTAGTTTTTCTACTTCCTACCATTTTTGGCATTATCTTCTTTATTCTTAGTTTTTTCATCAATATCATCATCTTTTTTATGGTAATGTTGGGAAAAGAAGAACGCGGAATTCATGATTATATTGCCAATACCCTAGTCGTTGATAGAAGTTTTGATATTACTTTAGTTAATCAAGTAGATACCCTCGAACAGAAACAGATGACCTGGGCTATATTTAATGATACGAAAAATGATTTAACTAACCAAGTTAGCGATGATGAAATAGAAATTCTAAAAAAGAAAGATTAAATGATAAAAGTTAGATTAAGCTTACCTTAATCTAACTTTTTTTATTACAATTTTTTTAAAGCGTTGATTGGGGTCTTACGACTTGCTCTAATTGCAGGAATAAAACCGAATAACATCGCTAAAACAATACATATAAATACTGCAATAACATAAGCTAAAGGTCTTGTAATAATTAAATTGATATTAGGATTATTAAAAGATGTAGTTAAGATATCCCCATATTGATGTCTAATAAATAGATTGCCTATAAGACTTACAACTATAGAAAGTATTACGCCTATTATTCCTGCCATAAAACCTATCACAGCACTTTCCGAAATGAAGATCGAGAAAATATCATTTTTCGTCGCACCTAAGGATCTCAAAATACCTATTTCCCTACTTCTTTCAATAACAGAAATCGATAGCAGCATAATCAGCATGAGACCCGCTGTCACTACGGAAATAATTAGAATTAGGCTAATAATAAATTGAGCAATTCCTAATAATACTTCAATATGTATGGAGTCTAATATATCAAAAACAAACACATCTTCAACACGTGCTATATCACTAAAGGTACGTTTTATCTCTAAACTGTTATTTTTACCATAGTTAGATAGGTAAATATCAAATACATAACGCTTTAAAACTTCATTATTCCAGTTCATATAAACGTTTTTAGTTACATAGTCTTCATTAAGTTGTTTATTTTCATTTATTCCTACTATAGTAAATTCACGTGATGTTTTTACTAATTCAGAACGATAATTATTAAATGCATCATAATTACTACACAAATAAATATTATTAACATCATCAGTTATATATTTACCATAATAATCTTTTTGCTTTTGTAATTGCTCACTATAATCTCCAAATCGTTCACTATCATATCCTGTTGGTGGAGTATTTTCATCAACAAAAGGGTATATAGCACAAGATGTTGTATAAGGTTCATATATCTCATAAGGTATTTGATAATAATATTCTGTCGCTATTTTTATGGTTGCCCCTTTTAGTTTATTCCATAAAATTTCAAGATTCTTGTTATTGTATATGTCCTGGGCTAGGGAATAGGAAATCATTATCTCATTATCATTATTTGGCCAATGTCCATCAGCATAAGGCTTCCCAATAAGGTTTTCTTTATCTGTGAATGGATAACTAATATTACTATAAATATTTAGTAACTGCTCCCCTTTTACTTCGATAACTTTAGAATAGTACATTTCTCGATTATAACGGACATCTGATATACCTTTATGATTAAGTAATTCAGCTATATATTCATCAATTGTTTTATCTAAATCATCAAAGGTCTCTTTTGTTATGTAAAATCTTAAATCTGGTTCTGAGATAATGTTTAACCGATTGTTTTCTAAGTTGGTTTTTATTCCATGAGAAATTCCATCTAATAATATGAAACTAGCTATACCAATAGCAAGACCAAAAGCAATTAAAAGGGAGCGCCATTTTTTCATCCTAATATTTTTTAAAGATAATTTAATTTTATCAATTAACCTAAAAGTGGTTTTTAAACGCTCTGGGGTTTTTATTAACACCTTTTCATTTAAATAGGCTTTGGTATCACTTATTACACTACCATCCTTTAATTCTATTATTCTATCGGCATAAATATTTGCTAGTCTCTTATTATGAGTTACCATAATAATTAGTTTTTCCTTACTAAACTCTTTTAATAAGTCCATGATTTCCTTAGCGGTTTTCTTATCTAAATTGCCTGTCGGTTCATCAGCCAATATAACCTCAGGGTCATTAACCAAAGCTCTAGCAATTGCTACCCTCTGTCTTTGACCACCAGATAATTTCAAAGGTAACTTATCTTTTTGATCGATAATTCCTACTCTATCGAGCATATCTAAAGCTCTTTTTTTGGCCTCTATATCACTAATTCCTTGTAATTTTACAGCTAGTTTAACATTATCAAGGACAGTTAAGTGTTCAATCAAACTATAATTTTGAAAAATAAAACCAATTTTATAATTACGAAAATAATCCCATTGTATAGGAGTGAATTTAGTAGTTAGTTCACCATTGATAACCATATGTCCACTACTAGGTTCATCTAATCCACCGATAATGTTTAATAAAGTAGTTTTTCCAGAACCTGACTTACCTAATATACACACAAAATGGTCATCAGTAAAATCTAAATTGATATCTTTTAAAGCTAAAAAACCCTGATTTTCATCTTTATAAATCTTATGTATTTCTACTAATTTAATCATCATCTCACCCCTATTCCTTACGTAAAGCATCTATAGCTTTTAATCTTGAAGCTAATATGGCTGGAATTAGTCCACAAATTACTGCATACACAATCGCTATTATAAAGACTAGTATAATGGTGATAATATCAATTCGAAGTAACTGCATATTTTCGAAAACAAAGATTCCAAGCGAGTAAAACAAACGAATAACGGTATTATTAAATATGGTATTTATGATCCAACTAATTGTAAGCGCTATACTTAAAGCTATTAGAGAACTAACCGCTCCTATCGATGCTGATTCAAAAATAAATAAGGCACGAATATTACTTCTTCTAGCACCTAAAGCTGTCAAAATACCAATTTCTTTTACTCTTTCAATAACGGACATATAAATCATTAAACCAACTAATATCCCAGCAACCACTAATGAAACTGAACTTGCTGCAACTAAAATATACATCACGGTATCAAAAAAGTCATTTACATTACCATAAATAAGTTCGGTTGGATTAGTTAGTAT
>DATCKO010000028.1:0-7308 GCA_036562215.1 Haloplasmataceae bacterium
TTACTAAACTTCCTTTAGCTTTGGAATACAGAATATAGTTTATTGCTTCTCTACTTATAATCTCTCCAGGAGCAATTACAGGTATACCTGGTGGATAACACATAATAAATTCACCACTGACGAGATTTTCACTTTCCGTAAGTAAAACAGGAATTTTACGAGCATAGAAGGCTTCCCGTGGTGATACCGACACTTCAGGAATAATAAATTCTGCTTTTGGTACTTCAATCTTATCTGATTGATACTTTTCTTTAATCTCTTTTAAAGCATTAATTAATTTATCGATATTTTCCTTAGTATCACCTAAACTAATGACACACATAAAGTTATTGGCATCACCATATTCAATTAATATACGATATTCTTCTCGTAAGATTTCTCCCATTTCAAAACCTGACAAACCTATATTAGATACATTAATACTTAATTTTGTAACATCATAATCAGCAATCGTATCACCATTTATTAAATCACGTGAAAATACCACATATCCACCTATTTTCTTGATTTCCTCACGAGCATAATCAGCTAGTTCTACTGCTTTATTAATCATTTCTCTTCCTTTTAACACTAATTGTTTTCGGGCCAAATCTAAACTAGTCATAAGTAAATATGAGGAACTAGTAGTTTGCGTAATATTAATTATACTTCTAACATAGTGTGGATTAACACGCTCATTTTTAACTAATAAAACTGAACTTTGCGTTAAAGAACCTCCTGTCTTATGTAAACTCAAAGCACACATATCAGCTCCTAACTGCATTCCACCATATGGCGAATTATCACCAAAATAAAAATGTGTACCATGAGCTTCATCTACTAAAACAAGCATCTCATATTCATGAGCGATTTTGACTATCTCTTTAATATTCGAACAAATACCATAATAAGTAGGATTAATTATAAAAATTGCTTTAGCATCAGGGTTTTCTTCAATAGTTTGCTTAACATCTTCTACTGACATCCCTAATGATATTCCTAATTGGTGGTCAATACCAGGATTAATATATACTGGTATAGCACCGCTAATGATTAAGGCATTAATTGCTGATTTATGGACATTTCGTGGTAAGATGATCTTTTCCCCCTCTTTACATACAGCCATAATCATAGCTTGAACAGCTGATGTTGTACCATTCACCATAAAGAAAGCTTCATCAGCACCAAAAGCATCAGCCATTAATTGTTCTGCTTCTTTTATAACACCAGTAGGATGCATGGCATTATCAATTGATTTAGAAGAATTCACATCAAACTCACATGCCCTTTTACCAATAAACTCTTGTAATAATGGGTTTCCCCTACCTCTTTTATGACCTGGTACATCAAAAGGGATTGTATGGTCGTCAATTAATTTCTGTAATGCTTCATATATTGGAACCTTATTATGATCAAACTTCATTTTAATCTCCTTCATTATTTATATTTAAAATATATTATATGCAATTCTTACGCTATTTTAGTACTAACATCTTAAAATTGCAAGCGTTTTAATAAAAATAAAAAAGAATGATTACATCCATAGTTTATAATCATTCTAGATAATTATTAATCATCAATCTCATAATACAAAACATGAGCGTTTTTATATTTAGTCTGCAAAATACTTTCCTCAGTTAAAAAGAATGATTCTTTAGGAAACTCTTTAAATCCTAAATTAATAAACATCTTTTTTATTTCCTCACTATTAATAATTACAAAGACACGATTAATTTTATTAGCTTTTAAATTGGAAAAGAATTTTTCATACATTTCAATTAAATATTTTTCTTCGACGTCTTTATCAAAAATAAAATAACGTATCAAGGCCTTTTGCCTAAACAATTCATATGTTATCATGCCATATATTGTTTCATCAGCAACAATTAATACCGCATTCGCAAATAGTTCTTCTTCAATCTCTTGCAAGGCATGTACACCTTGTAAAAACTTCATTACTTTATCATAATCATCAGGTTCATATATTTTTACATATAAATTATCCAAATGAATCCCTCCCCTAAAACATATGTGGGAGAAAACCTATTTATAACCAAATAATTCTTTTATCTTTTCCACAATCAAAAAAGAATATTTTATCTCTGTGTCCACATTTCCCCCATTAGTAGCTAAATCAACTAAACATAAGGAGGGGAAAAGAACACACCACCAATTGTCGCCTTCCCCTTCACCTAACTTAATATACACAGATTCATATTTTCCCGCTGGATATAATTTGTTGTTATAAACCTTTTCGGGAAAATAGGTTATTCCATATTCTGCATAGTAATCCATCTCTATACCATTTTCTTGTAAAACACACTCTACCGCTTCTTTCACATCATCCATATGATGATATATTTCTAAGCGAGCTTCATTAGGGTCTGTGATATCCTTAATGATTGGTGTAATAACTTCAATAACTTTATCTCTAACCTGTAGTTTTAAATTTTGATCAAATTCAGAATTACTGTTTGCTACTATGCGTAATCGGATTGCCTCCTCTGGTATACTAGAATTTATAGGTTGTGCAAAGTTAATTTTATTGTTCATAGAAATGAGAATTGCAAACAATAAAATTAACAAGGTAATACCGCGACGCATAAATTCACCTACCTTTCATAATCATTATGAAAAAAAGGAGGTGAATTTATTCAGTGTTATTTCATATTTATTAACCAATTAACAATATCATTATATACTTCATTTCGATTCAATTCATTTAAGATTTCATGACGGGCTTCTTTATAAAGCTTCATTTCCACATCATTTACATACTTCTTTAATATGTTATATAAAACTTTTACGCCTTTACCTTGATAACCTACAGGATCTTTTTCTCCCGAAATGATTAATATAGGACAACTAGGATTAATTTTTTTAAAATTGTGTTCTTTACTTAATTCTAATAATCCTTTAAAGAAATCATAATAAAAACGATTTGTACATGTAAAACCACAACATTCATCATTAATATACTTATCTACTTCCACTTCATTTCGACTCAACCAATCGAAATTAGTCCGGTTAGGTTTAAATAATTTATTATAACTACCAAATGATAATTTTTCGATTAGTTTTCCCTTAGCTTCTTCCCCTTTAAAAATACAAGCCAATTTACTAAGGAATGTTCCTAATCTAATTAATTTTGTACCATAATTACTTCCTGATAATATTACCCCATCTACAGTATCAAATATTTGAATATATCTTTGAACGACAAATGAACCCATACTATGACCTAAAAGATAAATTTTATAACCATAATATTTATCCTTAAGATAATTAATGACAATATTTAAATCATAAACCATTTTATTAAATCCATCATTACCTAGATATCCTAAGTTTTTATTCTCCAACAAAGATTCTCCATGACCTCTCTGATCATATGTAAAAACTGAGTATCCTTTTTTATTTAAAAATAAAGCTAAATCCTCATATCTTTTACTATGCTCACACATTCCATGAACACATAAAATAATTGCTTCCATGTTTTCTATAACATAATCATTAACATTTAATTCAACATCCCAACCTTTTAATTTAAAACTCATACCTTACCACTCCTATTATTTTTATAACTTATATCCTTTAATAATAATATCATAATATATTTAAAATAGTAAATAATTACCTAGCTATATATCAAGAAAAATTGTGTTGAAAATTGCCATATAACAGACTATAATTAACTTATATGTTAGTTTAGGAGGGATTGTATGGGATGGTTATTTTCTCAGACATGGTTTAGATATTCTTTAATAATATTAATTGTTTTATTTGTTTTAACTTTAATCGCTTTTGTTTTCGCTGCTTTTGAAGCCGAACATTATCTAAACTCCCCATTTCGTGGTGGCAAAAAAATTCCGTTTAAAAGAGCTTTAAAAAACTATTTAGTAGGTTTATATATTGTTGTAGGTATAATTGGATTATCCTTATATGGTATAATTGAACTTTTTAAAAAATTAGATCGTTTACCTATTATCTTAATTTGTACCATAGGACCATTAATAGCTCTCTTTACAGCTTTCATAACATCAAAAAATGAAAAATATTTATTTATGAAAATTAAAGAATTTGTCGAAGGTTTCTTGGTTATCATAACTGTTATATCTTTTATCCTTGGAGGAATTGGTTATTACTTAATGATATTCTCATAATTTTTTAGGAAGAGATAATATGAAATATAAGCTACTTGTTATTTTAGGTGTCTTTCTCGTATCGTTTGCGGCAATCTTTGTAAAGTTAGTCAATATCAACCCATCAGTAATGGCTATGTACCGTTTAGGTATTGGTGGTCTAATATTATTACCTTTTTCCATCTTTAACAATAAGTCAGCCTCAATTTCATTCTCACATTATAAAATGATTTTTTGGGCAGGTTTAATGACTGGTCTTCATTACTTAACTTGGTTTACTTCTTTACAATATACCTCAGTTACTAGTTCTACACTTATCATTTGTTCTGAACCTTTAGTAGTATTAGTTTTTGGTTATCTATTATATCGTGATAAGATAACGCGTAAACAATTTCTGATTTTATTAATGGCTTTAATAGGTATTGGAATTGTGACTTGGGGTGATATTGCTTTAAGTAAAGAAGCTTTATTGGGTGATGTTTTAACTTTTATTGCTGTAATCTTCTTTGTGATATATTTGTTTATTAGTCAAAATACTGTTAAAAAATTATCCTTTATTTCTTATACCTCATTATTATTTATTTGTGCAGGTATTATTCTATTGATATATAATCTTATATGTGGCTATAATCTATTTAACTTTAAAGCCCAAGATTGGTTAATCATCATATTACTTGCTATTATACCGAATGCTGGTCAAGTGATGTTTAATTACACACTTAAATTTGTAAAACCATCTTTAATAGCCACCTCTATTTTACTAGAACCTATTTTTGCGACCATATTAGCTGTTATCTTTTTAGATGATAGATTATCATTAAATCAAATCATTGGAGGTATAATAATTATCGCAAGTGTCTATATATATCTATATCTAGACCAATTACAATTAAAAAAAGCACAAAAAAATCATTAGTCTAATAAGGCTAATGATTTTTTAATATCGTTTTCAGTTATTACACCTTCACGATAGATTTTAATTTTCCCATTTTCAAAAGCTACTACTGTTGATGGTATACCAATTGTTGTTAAACCACCATCAATTATAATATCAATATCTTTTCCTAATAACTTTATGACATCCTCACCATTATTGATACTTTCATCACCTGAAAAGTTTGCACTCGTTGTTGCAAGTGGGCCAATTTCTTTTAGTATTTCTAATGCAACGGGATGATTAGGGATTCTAACCCCAATGGTATTTAGATTACTAGTAATATAATGAGGAATTGTCGTTTTTTTAGGAAGAATAACAGTCAGTGGTCCTGGCAAAAAATACTTTATTAAATGGTCAATTGCGGTAGGAATTTCTTCTACAACCTCTAAAATTTGTTCTTTATTAGCACACAATACAGCGAGCGGTTTATTTAAGGGACGATGCTTAGTATTATAAATTTTCATAATAGCTTCTTGAGAATATATATTAGCACCAATTCCATAAACCGTATCAGTTGGAAAGGAAATAATATCTGATTTTTTATATAATGATAGTGCTTCTTTTAACTCATTAATTTTAAAAATTTGGGTCATATTAATCCTTCCTATTCATGTACTATCAATGATTCTCCTGTCATTTCCTTAGGTTTTTCTACTCCTAATAATTCTAACATCGTAGGGGCAATATCGCCTAGATTTCCACCTTCACGAATTTTTAGACCTTTTTGGGTGATGATTATAGGAACAGGATTAGAGGTATGAGCAGTAAAAGGCTTACCGTCATCATCAATTAATTTTTCCGCATTTCCATGGTCAGCCGTAACAATAGCAACTCCACCTTTTTCGAGCACTTTACTTACGACTTTACCTAAACAATCATCAACAGCTTCCACAGCTCGAATAGCTGCTTTAAGATTACCGGTATGACCAACCATATCACAATTAGCATAATTTAAGATTATAACGTTTAAATCTTCTCGTTCTAATTCATTTAGTACTGTATCTGTTACCTCATAAGCACTCATTTCTGGTTTCAAATCAAAGGTAGCAACTAAAGGTGAGTCAATTAAAATACGTTTTGAACCTTCTATTTCCTTATCTACACCACCATCAAAGAAAAATGTCACGTGAGCGTATTTTTGTGTTTCAGCAATTCTTAATTGCTTCATACCCAAATGCGAAATATAATCCCCAAAAGTATTACTTAAATCTTGTAAACCAAAGGCAATATCACCAATAACACTTTCAGCATAATGCATCATACATACCAAGTAGATATTTTTCGGTCCTTTAGAGGTATCAAGTATTGCTTTTCCTTCTTTAGAAAACTTTTTCATATTATCAGGATTTGAAAATCCAGTTGCTAGTTGAATCGCTCTATCTGGTCTAAAATTTGCAAAGATAATAGTATCCTCATTTTCTACTAGACCATCATCGTTTACCACAAACGGTACAACAAACTCATCAACAACATTATCTTTATATGATGCCTCAATTCCTTCCTTAGCACTATTGAACTTTTTACCTATTCCTTGGGTAATCGCATCATATGCTAATTGAGTTAATTCATAGTTCTTATCACGGTCCATTGCATAATATCTTCCTGATACTGTCGCTATTTTTCCGATACCTATTTCATGCATTTTTTCTTCCAAATAATCAACATAACCAAGAGCTGATTTTGGTGGAACATCTCTTCCATCTAAAAAAGCATGAATATAAACTTCTTTTATTCCTTGTTCTTTCGCTAATTTTATTAAGGCGATTATATGTTCAATATGAGAATGTACTCCTCCATCGGATAATAGTCCAAATATATGTAATTTCTTTTTATTATTCTTAACATGTTCTATGGCTTTTAAAAAGGCAGGATTATGAAAAAATTCCCCTTCATGAATGGCTTTATTGATTCTCGTTAAGGATTGATAAACTATGCGTCCAGCACCAATATTCAAATGACCTACCTCACTGTTACCCATTTGACCTTCTGGTAATCCTACAGCTTCTCCACTTGCATTTAGCGTCAAATTAGGATAATTATTTATTAAATAATCGAAATTCGGTTTATTGGCTAATTCAATCGCATTTCCTTCATATTTTTTACCATAAGCAAAACCATCGAGAATAATTAGTGCCACTAATTTTCTATCCATTAAAGCAACCTCCTTACTTCATCTATTAGTATACATTTAACTTCCAGTAAATACAAGATAAAAGCCTTGCTTTTACTTAGTTACATATCTACTAATAT
>DATCKO010000029.1:0-3773 GCA_036562215.1 Haloplasmataceae bacterium
CTTACTATATCATGCTCATGTAGTAATTTTATCAATTCATTTCTACACTTTTATCCATCTACATAAAGTATTACATTATGAGATTATACGTAATTATTTATATTCAAAATCAAAGGAGTTTTTCAATTATATTTTGTTATATTGAACATATATACATTTTATCGAATTTAATACGCTATTAAGCATTTTATTTCATAAGAAAATTAAGAAGTATGATACTCTTCTACCTAATATATAAATTATTCTTAATTTCATAACCAATAGTGGTTTTTGGTCCATGACCAGGATATACAATTGTATCTTCTGGTAGTCTTAATAATTTATTTTTTATATTAGTAAGTAATTGTTCTTCATTTCCATTATAAAAATCGGTTCGACCAATACTAAGTTTAAATAAGCTATCACCAGAAAACACCATCTTTTCTTCAGGGAAGTAAAGACAAATACCACAAGGACTATGTCCGGGTACATGAAAAACTCTTAATTTAAAACTTCCGATTTGTCTTGTTTCTTCATTAATAGTAGAAACAAGAATATTTTTATCTAGTTTTAAAGGTATTATTGCCCTAAATGCACTTGAAATATTCTTATCAGGATCATACAATGCTTCTACACCTTTTGAATGAACATAAAGAGGAACATTTAAAGTTAGTAGTATTTCATTTGCGGAATAAAAATGGTCAAAATGGGCATGTGTTAAAACTACACCTTCTACTTCCAAACATTCATCATTAATAAATTTCAAAATTTTTTTGGCATTGCTACCGGGATCAATCAATAAACATTTATTATCTTTAATAATGAAATAAGTATTAACTTGTATTAAATTATTCGAAAAAATTTCTACACGCATAATCCACCTTCTCTTTTAGCTAAATATGCTGCACCAAATATTCCTGCATCATTACCAAGTTTAGCTAATTTAAATTCTGTATTATTAATTATATTGGGAAAAGCAAACTCTTTAAAGTATTTTTGGATATAAGAAATGACTATACTACCAGTATTAGCTACTCCTCCACCAATGATAAAGGCTTCTGGATTGGTAATGACTCCAATAGCGGCACATACATAAGCCAAATTCTTTCCAAAAATATCTACTACTTCAAGTGCTAAAGGATCATTTTTTTTCGCTTCAGTAAAGATAATCTCAGCATTAAGATTGTGATACATATACAACCTAGAATCTATTCTTTTTTCTTGCATTAGTTTATGTGCAACATTAACTATACCAGTAGCACTACTAACGGTTTCTAAACAGCCAGTTTTACCACAATGACATTTAAAATAATTATCAAGAGTCTCTATATGACCTATTTCACCACTAGCACCTGTACTTCCTTCAACAATCTTGTTATCAATAATAATCGCTCCACCTACACCTGTACCAATTGTGATAAAAACTAAGTTGGAGTAAATTCTACCACTACCTTGCCACATCTCGCCTAAACCAGCCATATTGGCATCATTACCAACACTTACTTTTAATCCAAGTCTATTCTCTAAATACTCTAAAACATTGGTTGTACCCCAGCCTAAATTAACACAGCCATAAACAACACCGTTTACCACTGGACCTGGTACACCGATACCTATACCAAATATACTATCTTTATTGAGATGTTTACTTTCTATATGAGAGTTAATACTATGTATTATATTATCTAAAATATTAGCACCATTATTAGACGTATCGGTTGGAATCATAAATTTCTCTAATAATACTCCATTTAAATTAAAGAAGCCAATTTTGCTCGTTGTTCCACCGACATCTATACCGTATAAATATTTCATCTTTACCTCCAATAAGGTCAATCTTAAATTATTATACCAT
The DNA here is from genome assembly GCA_036562215.1 of Haloplasmataceae bacterium. Classification (GTDB taxonomy): domain Bacteria; phylum Bacillota_I; class Bacilli_A; order Haloplasmatales; family Haloplasmataceae; genus CALFRW01. Next base: position 1,835 of record DATCKO010000029.1, read on the forward strand.
ATGTTTTATTTTATGTGAAAGACAATAAAAAAACTGACCATATGTCAGTTTCTTTATTTTTTCTCTCTGTGAAGAGTTTGCTTATTACATCTTGGACAGTATTTTTTTAATTCTAAACGTTCGGTATTTCTACGTTTATTTTTAGATGTAAGATAATTATGTTCCTTACATTCTGTACATACCATTGTTAAGTTTACACGCATTAATAACATACCTCCATTCGTATACGAATCTTGAATTGACTGTTGCAACTTCTATATTATAACATTTTTCTAGAATATTTCAATACTTTTTATAATGCTTCATTATATAAACTTTCAATCTTATCCCAATCAATGATATTAAAAAGACGCTCAACATAATCTGCCCGACGATTTTGATATAATAAGTAATATGCATGCTCCCAAACATCTATAATGATTAACGGTATTTTATTAAAGCTTAATGGGGAGTCTTGATTTTTGGTTTGCATAATCTCTAACTTTTTAGAGTCTTTATCCATAACTAAAAAACCATATCCAGAACCAAATACACCAATTGCAGCATCTTTTAATTGTCTTTTTAGTTCATCGAAAGTGCCAAATTGTTCTATTATTGCTTGACTAATCTTTTCACTAGGAACTCCCCCACCATTTGGTGATAAAATCGACCAATAAAGATTATGATTGGCAAATCCTCCACCTTGATTAATTACTTGTTGTCTTATATCAACTGGTACATCATTAATATTGGTTAAGATTTCTTCAATAGTTCTATTCTCACTTATTTCTGGATATTTTTCTAATATTTTATTTAAGTTGTTTAAATAAGCCGCATGATGCTTAGAATAATGGATTTCCACTGTTTTAGCATCGATATATGGTTCTAGGGCATCATAAGCATATGGTAATTTAGGTAATGTGTATAAAGCCATAAAAATACCTCCTAATGAATTTATTGCTTGCTTGAATAAATATGATATAATTGGGTAGTAATACTACATAATTTATTATATGCAGATAATAGTAAATAATATGAAAGGAGTAAATGTATGTACAAAAGAACCGATACTAGACCTGTAAGAGTGGGTAATGTACAAATCGGTGGTCAAAACAAAGTTATAATTCAAAGTATGACTAATACAAAGACCAAAGATATCGAAAATACCGTTAAGCAAATAAATGCATTAGAAAAAGCTGGGTGTCAAATTGTAAGATTAGCTGTATTTGATGAAGAAGATGCTCGTTCTATAAGAAAAATCAAAGATCAAGTTAATGTGCCACTGGTTGCTGATATCCATTTTAATTATAGATATGCTCTATTAGCCATTCAAAATGGTATTGATAAAGTTAGAATTAATCCTGGTAATATTGGCAGTGAAGAAAGAATTAAAGAAGTTGTTAATGCATGTAAACTAGCACGAATACCTATAAGGATTGGGATTAATAGTGGTTCTATAGAAAAACATATATTAGAAAAATATGGTCATCCAACACCTGAAGCCATGATTGCTAGTGCTAAATATCATGTAGAACTATTAGAAAAGTTTGATTTCCATGATATTGTCATTTCCTTAAAATCTTCTGATACGCAAATGGCGATTAAAGCTTACCTTCTTGCAAGTGAACACTTCCCTTATCCATTACATCTAGGTATAACAGAAGCAGGAACCAAGTTTACAGGAACGATAAAAAGTGCTATTGGATTAGGAATAATGTTAAATGCGGGAATTGGGGATACTATAAGAGTTTCTTTATCAGATGATCCATTAGAGGAAATTCCAGTATGCAAAGAAATCCTCAAGAATTTTAACTTAATCCAAAATGTACCTACCTTAATCTCTTGTCCAACTTGTGGAAGACTTCAATTTGATTTAATCCCTGTTGCCAAGGAAATCGAGCAATTTCTCCAAAAAATTCACTATGATATAAAGGTAGCAGTTATGGGCTGTGCTGTAAAT
>DATCKO010000033.1:0-20636 GCA_036562215.1 Haloplasmataceae bacterium
GATATCACAAATCGATTTGATAATTTTATGTAGATATATAAGAAAAAAATAGTAAATTAAATCATATGTTACCCCTAAATAAATACCTATTAAGAAAGAATAAATTAGAAGTATAAATTGGATATATAAATCCATTATTTAAACAACTTCTTAAAGAATCCTTTAGGGGCTTTCGATGTATCTTGATGGTCATAATACTCTACTTTAGTGACATAACCTGTTAAGAACACTTCTCCTTTTTCAATACTAAAATTATTCATTTCTAAATTTTGACCACTAATTGTCATATATCCTAATATTGTTTCTAGAACAAACTCTTCACTATTTAAACTTTCAATCTTTTTAATGCCTGTAATTTCTAGTGATTCACGATTTCTAATCATCATATGATGATTCTTTAAATCAACCTGTGCTTCCTTAATATTTTTATTAAAAAGTTCTTGTTGGTTCATGAAAAAATCCTCCTTTATATCAATTATCATTAAATTATATTAAGAATTAATTAATGTTATGATATAAAAGAGGATTATTAACTTACTTTATTTCAATATTATTAACCTTTATACCTATATTATTAACACTTAGATTAATTTGCTCAAGATTTATATCATTATTGCTTTCTATAGTATCTTTTACAATATTTTTCAATATTACTAATGGTTTCTTATTAGCATATGTATAATTTTTCGGATCTATAACTTGGTATGTTACCAATACTTTTTGCTTGAGTACTTTAAATTCTAATACTTCTTCTAATAGATAGACTTTATTTTTTATTCTGTCAATTAGTGGAATTAAAAAATATAAACCTGTTTCTAGACTTCGATGATATTTACCTAATCTTTCCGTTATATAAACATGGTTAATAGGAACCAAACGCATAGACATACTAACAATAGCAATAGGAATTATTATTATTATCAAAAGATATTTTTCCATCACACACTTCCCTCACTTAAAATCTCATACATACTCTCAGCTGTTTCCTTTTTACTAGATTCTTGAATTTTCAAAACCTTTATAGTCACTATTTTATTACCATATGTAATCTTTATAATATCACCAACTTTAACTAACGTACTTGGCTTAGCGATCTTTCCATTGATTTCAATCCGTTCATTACTTGCTACATCTTTGGCTACTGTACGACGTTTAATAAGTCGTGATACTTTCAAAAATTTATCTATTCTCATCTTTTCACCTATTCTAATATTTTATCATAACAATTAAATTTATCAGGTAAATTACGTAAAGTAATCTGCCCAATGAACACAAAGCCTAATTTCTGAAATAAATTATTCATTCTGATATTTTTAGAATTAGTATCTACTTTTACATAATTAATACCTTTATTACGAGAGAGTTGCTCGGCAAATTCGACTAATTTTGTTCCTATAGATTGTCTTTGGTATTTTCTATTAACCGCAAAACGATGTATTACTATCGCCTTTTGAGATTTTCGCCATGATAAAGGCTGATATGCATTATCTTCAGTATTACTTATGCAGATAAAACCAGCAACCTCATTGTTTTTTTCATAGATATATAGATTATTGTTTTTTATATCCTCTTCAAAATGACTTTTTGTAGGATAAGTTGTACTCCATTGACAATTACCTTCTTTACGCATATCTTCGATGGTTTCCGCTACAATAGTCATTATCTCTTCGATATCTCCAAGACGGGCTATTCTAATCATTTTTTACATGCTCCTTTAATTAATCTATATTCTATTTTAATACAGTCTTTTTTAATTTTCCATATGTTTATTAAATGAAAAAAGAGGTTTTCACCTCTTTATTCTTTATCACTTTTTGCTACTTCAGAAATACTAGTTACTAAACCCATTAAATTTTGAATTTCTGATGGAATAATAATCTTCGTAGCTTTTCCATCAGCAGCTTTAATAAAGGCTTCATAAGCTTTTAAAGTTAATATTTGCTCTGTTGGATTAGATAGATTCAACTGTTTTATACCTTCGGCAGTTGCTGTTTGCACTTTTAGTATAGCTTCTGCTTCCCCTTCAGCACGACGAATCCGCGCTTCTTTCTCAGCTTCAGCAGCTAAAATTTGTGCTTCTTTATCGGCTTCAGCATGTAAAATTTTTGCTTGTTTTTCTCCTTCTGCAACTTTAATAGCTGATTCTCTTTGACCTTCTGCATTGAGAATTAGGGCACGTCTTTCTCTTTCAGCACGCATTTGCTTTTCCATAGCTTCTTGAATATCGCGTGGTGGTAAAATATTTTTAACTTCAACACGATTTATTTTTATTCCCCAAGGGTCAGTTGCTTCATCTAATATGGTACGCATTTTTGTATTAATAACATCACGAGAAGTTAAGGTTTCATCTAATTCTAACTCTCCAATAATATTACGTAATGTGGTAGCAGTTAGATTTTCAATCGCCATGATTGGCATAGAAACACCATAGGTATATAATTTTGGATCAGTGATTTGATAAAATACAACTGTATCGATTTGCATCGTTACATTATCGCGAGTAATAACTGGTTGAGGTTTAAAATCAACTACTTGCTCCTTTAATAATACTTTTTCCACAATTCTGTCAATTAAAGGAACTTTCCAATGTAAACCATCATGCCAAGTTACTCTATACGAACCTAAACGTTCAACAATATAAGCATAAGATTGCGGAACTACTCTAAATTGAAAAACACATAAGATCAAAAATAAACCTATAACAGCTAAAATAAAGTATAATAAAATTTCCCACATATTAAATCCTCCTCATTTTTTAATTTACTTTACGAACAATTAACTTAACTCCACTAACTTCTACAATTTCCACCGTTTCATCTTTTTCGATTGTTTCACCATTTTCGGACTTTGCTGTCCAGTAATTACCATCAACCTTGACTTGACCATATTTAAACTCTTCTATTCTTTCAGTTACTATGACATGTTTACCAATTAAAGAATTGATATTTGTTTTAATCGATTGCGTTTTAAATTTTTTGACTGCATAATTTCGTATCGTAAAAATCATCAGAATAGAAATAACTAAAAAAACTATTATTTGTAACCAATACCAATCGGGCACAATTATGGAAACAAGCATTGCTCCTAATGCGCCAAAGGCAAACCAAACGGTGATTAAATTAAAGGTATTAGCTTCAATAAAGAATAAAAGGATTGCTAGAATAAACCATGCTAAAGGAATAATCCATTCATACATAATATTTCACCTCTTTTCCTTTATTGATATTATATTCTAATAGTAAAAGTAATTCTATTAATATGAATATACGATGAAAAAAGATTATTCATTCGGTTTTATTTTAAAAATATTCCCTTTTCCAAAAAATCTACTACTTTCTTATATTTTTTATTACCTTTATAAATACTATATATCTCATTTATAAGTAAAAGATATATACTATCTGGTAAATGTGGTAGTATTTTTTCAAGATTATTTTCATAATAGTCATCTCTATTATTTGGTAATAAGTAAAATTCTTGGACTAAAGAAAAGTATTTAGTATGATAGTTAATTAAACTATCTTCTTTACTATTCTTTATGATAAAACTAATTAATTCTATTTCTTCATCAACATATTTTTCTTTGACTTCTAATAATATATTGTTTGCTTCCAATTTATCACCGTTTAAATGATGACCAACAACAAGTAGACAATATACTTGTAATATAAGATACCTTTTATTAGCTTTTATACTATACTCTAGTGCCTTATTTAATATATTAATCCCATCTTCATAGTATTTAGTATACAAGTATACTAATCCATAATATTGATAAATCTTTGTTAAAATAACATAACGATGTGAATTATCTAATAATTCCTTAGCTTGATATAAGTAATTTAAAGCATAGAGATATTTTCCAAATCTTATATTATTATAAGCTAAATCCACTAATACCATAGGAATATTTATATTTTCTTTATCCATATTTTCCAAAGCTAAAAAGTAGTACTTATTTGCTTGGTTATAATCTTTTATTAAATGATAGTATAGTCCTAGATAATACAATGTTATAACCAATAATTTTGGTTTTAAAATATCTAAGGTATTTTCCACTTCTTCAAGTAAACAAGTGGCTTCTTCTACATCATCATTTAATATGGCAACAATAAATTCTAAAGCATAATTATAATGAGTATATATGATATTTTTTTTAAAAGTATTATGGTATTTATTAATGACAAAAAGGTATTCATTGTAGTTAATAACCTGATGTTCATCATTTAAAACCATAAGTATATTTTCAAAATAACTTTCAAATTCAACATAATCCTTCGCTGAAACCTTTTCGTAGAAGAGATTTAATTTATCTAATAAAGCATAGTAAACATTGTGATCTTTTAGCACATCTCCATGCTCAAGTCTAGACAGTTGAGCTTGTGAACATATACCCTTACAAAAGTTAACTTGTTTAAATTGCTCCTTATTCTTAATATTACTCCGATAATAATAATTTCGATAATATTGTATGATTACACCTAATTGCTTTTTTTCAAGATCACTTAATCTTTTCATAATTACACCTACTGTTAAATTAAAGAGAGTTAATATACTAACTCTCTAATTATTATTATTCTTTATAAACTATTTCACCATCTAAAATGGTCATTTCTACTTTGTTTAATATATTCAAAGCATCACCACTCCAAATTACAATATCAGCATCTTTATTTTCCTCAATCGAACCGATACGGTCAGCAACTCCTAATATTTCTGCTGGATTTATGGTGATAGCTTTAAGAGCTTCATAAGGGTCCATTCCTGCATTAACCGCATACGAAGCACACATATTTAAGTGTTGTAGAGGAATAACTGGACTATCTGTGTTTATCGCTACTTTAACGCCAGCTTCTTGTAAAATTTTAGCAGTTTTAAAGGTCTTTTCTTTTAATTCAAACTTAGAACGATTTCCAAAACTTGGTCCAACAATCGCTGGATAATTTTCTTTAGCTAAGATATCAGCTATTAAATGACCTTCTGTGCAATGATCTAAGGTTAATAATAGATTAAATTCTTTCGCAATTCTTATAGAAGTGAAGATATCATCAGCACGATGTGCGTGAGCTTTTAAAGGGACTTCTCTTTTTAACACTGGTATTAACGCTTCATACTGCATATTAAAAGCTGGTAATTTTGATTCATCTTCAGCTTTTTCTTTCTTTTCCATATATTCTTTAGCTTTATAAAGTGTTTCCCGTAACTTACTAGCTGTAGCCATACGTGTTTCAGGTCCTTTACCTTGATAACAACGTTTAGGATTTTCTCCAAAAGCACATTTCATTGCAGAATATGCCTTCACAATCATATCATCTACACGTCTACCTGCTAATTTAATAATCGTAAATTGACCACCTAAAACATTAGCTGAACCAGGTCCAGTCGAAGCAGTTGTTACCCCACCCATCAAAGCCTCTTTAAGAGAAATGTCCATAGGATTAATACCATCGATAGCTCTTAATTCTGGGGTTATAGGATTAGTTATTTCATTTCCATCGTTACCTTCAAAGCCAATGGCTTCCTCAAACATACCAATGTGACAATGGGCATCAATAAATCCTGGGTAAACATATTTGTTAGTAGCATCAATTACTTGAACATCTTTATCGACACAGATATTTTTTCCTACCTTAACGATTTTTTTACCATTAATTAAAATATCAGCATTTTCTAAAATACCTTGAGGCCCCATAGTATATAATTTGTGGGCATTTTTAATTAATATCATATATCCTCCACTCTCCTTTTCTTCATTTTATCATATAAATCATTTATTTACATTATGCAGAATATCATTTGTCATATTTTTTAAATCACCTAATAAAAATCCTGGTTTAAAATTCACATTCATTAGTTCCTTAGTTGATATATAATTATAACTTTTCTGTTTATGACTTACAAAATCTTCTTTGATTTCCTCATTATTTTCTGTTTCTATTTCACATAAGTAAACGAATAATAATTCATGATATTGATCTTCTTCATAATCAAAGAAATTTTCATTAATGGATAGTAATTTAATTATTTTAACTATAACATTTAACTCTTCCAATAAAACTCTCTTTAGTGCTGCCTCAGTAGTTTCACCAAAAAAAACGCGCCCTCCAGGTAAAGTATAATAATCCATATCTCTAGCAAGTAATATTTTTTCATCTTTTTTAATTACTGAAGCAACACGTAAGTTAAAACATTTATGCTCATGCTTAAAGTTAATAAACATTTTTATACCTCCTGTTTTACTAACCATCATTATTATAATATATCTTTACTAAAATATCCTTTAGTGTATAAATCTTTTTGCTTATATAAAGCAATTAAGTCATTAACTTTAGTTATATCATTATTATATAACAGCTCTTGATAAGCCTTAATCACTTTTAGAGTCTCTTCATAGTCCTCACTCGTAAAATTTAGACGGAAGTTACGATATCCATACTTAATTATACTCTTTATTTCACTACCTAGGATTAAATTCTTACTATTATAAATATGCATATGACATTTACTATCCATGTCTAAGTAAAATTTTTCCTTAAGTGAATCAACTAAATAATAACGACCTTTCTTACATTGTCTTTGACAATTTGAAAAGAAATGGCAATACTTACTTTCCATCATTTCTTGAAAACCATAAACAATTACTTCAATAAATGATTTATCCTCATATAAAAGGTGTTTATAGATATTTTCATTTGCTTCAAGCGAAAAAGTAACCTTTCTTACCTTCTTGTTTTCTAAAAAGCGAATTGCTTCTGAATTAGTGACATTGAAACTAGAATTAGTAATTACCTTATATTTATCATCAATAAGCATTAACGAACCGATATCACCGATTATAACTTTATCATGTACAAGTGAGTTATTTTCATGTATAATTCGTTTTTGAACAACATAAATATCTTCATAGTCTGGTAATTTTAAGTCTTCGTTAACATAAATATTCATAATACCACAGGCCTGAGCTGCTTTAAATTGTTCTAAAGTATGACAATAGACTGCTAATGTAACTAACTCTTCTTTATTATTAGTAACATTAGTTTTTTTAAATTGATATTTATGTCTTAATTGGCGATTATGGTACTTTGAACGTTTCGCAATTAACTCTGTAATTGCTAATCTACGTAAATTATTAAGAGCACTTATGGTGATAAAGATATTGTCATCCCTATTTATCTTAATATTTTTTACATAAAAAGGAGTATTCCCCAATCTTTCCATTTGTTTGATTATATTATCATTACTTAAATTACTGTTAATGCTTCTTTCTACGATGACATCTGTTTCTAATTCTACAACATTATCTAAATCGTCATTAACGATTAATTTGGCTTTTTGACCTATGAACAGTTCTAATTGAAAGAAAATACCAATTTTTTTCAAATCTTTCTTTCGGGCTTTTTCTTCAAGTATAAAGCTTTTCGTTTTATATACTTTATCGCCTTTCGTAACCTTTTTATTTACATCCACTAAAAGGAATTCACCTTGTTGAGCTTCTAGAACCCGATCATTGTTTACAATAATTCTAGATAACTCGATGCCAAAATTGGCTTTATCAAAATAAATTCCATCATTTAAATGTATGTTTTCTAAACATTTAATCAATACTTTATTGCTTTCCACTTTTTCAACAACACCACATAATATGCCCATATTATTATTTTTATCATGATTTATAAAAGAAGAACCATTTTCCTGAAACATAAAGCCTTTAGTAAAGCCTCGATTAAATATTTGTGTTAAATCTTTTTCACCTTGTTTAGAAATATTTATATATCCTTTTTGATAATAACTATCAATAGCTTTTCGGTAAGTGGCTACTACGATGGCGACATATTCTGGGCTTTTCATTCTTCCTTCTATCTTTAAAGAAGTAACCCCAGCTTCGATTATTTTATCTAAATTATGGATTGTATTTAAGTCTTTGGGACTTAATAAATATTTATTCTTTTCAACAATCATACCATCTTTTACTAAATTATAAAGTCTTCGGCATGGTTGAGCACATTTTCCCCGGTTTCCACTTCTTCCACCAATAAGACTACTCATTAAACATTGTCCTGAATAACAAATACATAATGCTCCATGAACGAACACTTCTGTCTCTATATCAACATTTTCATTAATATATTTGATTTCCTCTAACGTGTTTTCACGTGCTAATACAACCCTTTTTATGCCTTCATTCGACAAAACTTTTGCACCTAAATAATTATGAACTGTCATTTGTGTACTAGCATGTATAATCAAATCGGGATAATATTCTCTAATAGCATGCATCAAACCGAGGTCTTGAACTATTACCGCATCAACATCATGATGATATAAAAAATCTATATAGTCCATTGCTTCACTAAACTCATGGTCGTATATAAGTGTATTAACCGTTACATACACTTTAACATTATATAAATGTGCTAACTCGATGGCTTTAATTAATTCCTCATTCGTAAAATTACTGGCATAGGCTCTAGCCCCGAATTGCTTTCCACCCAAGTATACCGCATCAGCACCATTTATGATTGCCGCTTTTAAGGCCTCAATTGACCCACATGGAGCTAATAATTCAACTTTTTTCATATTAATCAGATAATATCATGTCAGCAAAATAACCAATCACAAATGATAATGCTGCTACCCCTAAGCTAATAACGACCATTTCGAAGAAGCGTTTTTTAAATGAATAATCTTTGGCCACAGATATATAGTAATTAAAGACAAATATAATTAAAACCACTACACCTACCATAATTCCTAAACTAGCAAAACGATTTTGGATTAAGAAATAAGGTAGAATCAAAAAGACGACGGCGATGACATAGGCAACACCAGTATAAAGCGCAGATCGAAAAGCAAATGCTTTGCTTTCATCTTCTTTAGTGGATAAATATTCACTTGATGCCATAGATAATGAAGCTGCAATACCAGTTATTAAACCTGCTAAACCTACAGTTCTCGTATTTTCTAATGCGAGAGTTAATCCAGCTAGTGTTCCCGTTAATTCTACTAAAGCATCATTTAAACCTAAGACAATTGAACTAACATATTTTAATTTCTCTTCATTTAAAGTATCTATTAGTTGCTTTTCATGTTCTTCCTCATCAACTATAATTTGCTCAATGCCTTCAATTTTATCGATTAAATCACCATAAGTTTCTTGAGTATTAACTTCACCACGTTCCATTAACTTTAAACCAAATGTTAAACCTAAGAAACGAGCAATTAAAAAGAAAAACATAACTTTAAAACGGTTAGGTTTAATATCTTGTTGTGTATGCTTTTTTAGAAATTGATAGTGTTTTAACTCATCCTGAGCTATATTACTCAATACATTCTTATTATGTTCTGATTTTTGCTTTTTGGCTAATTTGGCATAAATCATATGATCAGTTATTTCATTTTTTTGCAGTACTAATAATTTTTTTATTATATTATTATCTAACATAATATCACTCCTTTGTTTTACATCTTTATTTTAGCATACATAAGTAATAAAACAACCAAAAAAGAAAAAAGACTGTTCACATAACTCAAGTGTAAACAGCCTTTCAATTACACATTTATTCCTAATACATTACGTATTAAAATTCCTATAATAAATGATAAACTAGCTATTCCCATACTTACTAATGTCATCTCTATAAAACGCTTGGTAAATTTTAACTCTTTGGCGATTGATACATAATAGTTAAATATAAAAATTATTATTATGACAATACTAATCATTAATCCTAAACATATGAAGACATTACTAATTAAAAAATACGGTAGAATCATAAAGATAACTGTAACAAAATATGCTAAACCTGTACTTATGGCAGACCTTAAAGCATACTTAACTGAATAATTTTGCTTAGTTGCTAAGTATTCACTACTAGCCATAGATAATGAGGCACTTATTCCCGATATTAATCCTGCTAATGCTATTAAACGGCTATTCCCTAAGGCAAAAGTAAATCCCGCTATTGCTCCAGTAAATTCGACTAAAGCATCATTTAAGCCTAGAACTATAGAACCCATGTACTTAAGTCTTTCTTCATCTAATTCATCAATATGCATTTTTTCATGGTCATTTTCATCTCTTATGATGTCATTTATTCCATCAATGGCTTCACTTAATTCACTATACAATTTCTTTATTCTTTTACGCTTTTTTTCCATTAACCTAATGCCAAATGTTAACCCTAAAAATATTACAATAATATAATACCAAAACACCCGTAAGTAATTAGGAGTACAATCCTTTTTGGTAAAAGCACGCCAAAAATGATAATGTGATAATTCAACATCAGCTATATGATTAAGTACCTCTTTATTATGAATATTCTTTTCCCTTTTCGCAATATAATAATAAAACCAATACTCGGTTATTTCACTTTTTTGCACCACTTGCATTTTTTTTAACAAAACATCATTCATATTTATCCTCTCAATAACCATGTATACCATTATCATATTCTTATTAGTGATAAAGTGTTAAAAAAAACTGCCAATAAGCAGTTACTTAATACATTTTAATAAATCCATGTATTTATCATCTATACCAAAATACTTATTACTTAAAGCTAAGGCTCCTGCTAAGGAACTAAAAAGACCTGTGCTTCCTAGATGATAATAAATATTAGGACATTCTTCTTCTATATCTATATATAAATATATATCCTCTTTTAAGTTAAAAAACTTATGAAATTGATAAGTGATTACTTCATTTTTTATCACTGGTGCTAAATAAAACTTATCTAAACTAACCTGATTATTACTATCTATAAGCATTTGTTGATGATAATTGGTCAATACTTGGTATAAATGATGTTTGGTTATATGTGATGTTTGTTTTGGTTTATCAAAAAATAATGCACTTTCATAAATACTTGTGAAAATAACCTTTTTACAATTAATTTTATATTTTGCTAAGGTTTTAACACTAATATTGGTATCATCAATATCGATACTTTCAATAGGAGAGTTTTCATAAATAGGAATTTTCTGTTTCATAAAGTATTTGATTAATTCATTCATAAAGGCCTTCTCATTGATATAAGTACCACTATAATAAGATAAAATATTATTAGTAAAAGGAATACTAATCGCGTCCCTTTCACTTTCATCTTTATATGCTATAAACGGTTTTCGCGAAAAATCACAATCTAATTCTAACTTATTTACGATATCTTTTAATCTATACAATGATTCTAAGAAAAATGGAAAAAAGTTCATAGCTAATAAAGGATCTAAATTACTCATTAGTTTATTAACATCTTTATCAATACTCGTAAAATGGTCAGGATAAATTATCTTTTCCCTATCAATTACTACTATTTTGACTCCTTTTTCATTTAGAAAATAAGCATTTAATAATCCTGATAAATTACCACCCACGATAAGTATATCAACCGTTAAATCTTTTTTTAGCTTAGGGAAAATTAAATGACATATCCATAAAAAATTCCCTCCAATATAAATATTTTTATTTATATTATGGGAATTTTTCTCTTTTTTCATTTACTGAAAAGAAAAATTATTTTCTAAAATTATTCTCACAGCTTCAGTTACATTTTTTACTGTATACTTAGCATATTTCTTTGTTAGTTCATCAGCATTCTCCATCACAAAACTATTACTTGTGATTTTAAACATTGAGATATCATTTTGTGAATCACCTATTACGGCAATAACATCACTTATTATACCTAATTGATTAATGGCATTCCCTTTAGAATTTATTTTATTTGTTATATCTAAAGTATATCTACTTGATACATAACTTTCTAAGTGATTAGGTAAAATTTTATCTAAGATTTTTTTTAGTTCAAGATTATAATCCTTTTCTATCCATAAAGAAATGTTTACAAATTGATATTGTGTTAATTCCTGCAAAATATTAGGTTTTTCAATGTATTTTATAAAAGGTTGAGATGTTTCAAATTCAGTTATTATTGGCAATTTCTTTTCTACAAAATAACTATCCTTGGTTTGATAGAAAATAATGACATTTTCATTTTTTAATACTTCTAATATTGCTAAGACATCTTCAGGTAATAAGATATTTTCGTAAATTAAATTATCATACTCATCAAAAACAACCGCTCCATTTTGAGAAATTCGATAACCAGATAATTGATATTTTTCCATAATCATTTTAATTTCATAATCTAAACGGCCTGTCGCAATAGATACTTTTATCCCATTTTGTTGTGCCATTTGTAAAGCTTTAATATCACTAACATTAATCTCACGGAAATCCATTAACAATGTACCATCTAAATCACAAAAAATATGCTTTATCATAAATGTAAATATCCTTTCATAAGGTAATCGCTTTTAATTATAATAGAATAATATTAAAAAAATCAACTTATTCAGTTGATTTTTAAACTTCAATTTATTATTTAACCTTCTAAATATTTACCTATAAATGATGCTGCAGTCTTGGCACTAGTTATATCAATATCGGTTATTTCTTTATTATTACTATTGGAAAGTATAATTACAGCCCCAACACAATCACCATTACTTAAGATTGGTTGAACACAATAACTATTTTGTTCCTTTTTATCATCGGTTATTTCTAATTCTACATTATCTCGTTCAACTTTTGCTACTCTATTATTCATAAATTTTTCTAGTTGATCACTAACTTTTTTCTGAACATATTTTTTCTTTAAGTTAGCTGTTGCAGCTACAATTGAATCCCTATCGCAAATAATAATATCTTTTTGAATTGCCATATATAAAGCATCAGCATATTGTTGCGCAAACTCACTTAAATCTTCTACTGGTGAATATTTCTTTAAGATAACATCTCCAGCATTATCAACATATATTTCAAGCGAATCTCCTTCTCTAATACGCAAGTTACGACGAATTTCTTTTGGTATAACTACTCTACCTAAATCATCAATCCTACGAACAACACCTGTAGCTTTCACTATTAAAACCTCGCTTTCGTATTTATCTTGCTAGATATATTTTTTTCTTAATTTTCATATTTATTCATTTTTTTACATTATTCGACTATGGATAATTTTTACAAAGTACTTACGTGATAATGATAAGTAATCTTCTTTTAAGCGTGGTTTATTAATAATGATAATAATTTTATTTTTTACATATTTAAAATTGATATTATTATTTGCTAAATCTTTAGCGGTCATAAAAAGTAGTTCACCACTCATTTTCTGACTAGCTTCTTCACTAAACTGATATTCTACAGAGGTTTTCGTTTCCAACATTTTGACAATTCCTAATTCCTGACAACAACTTTTTATTAATGCTAAATTCAACAGATTTTGGACTACTTGTGGATAATCACCAAAACGGTCTATTAATTCATCCTCTAGTTCTCTTACATCTTCTTCTGAATTAATGAGTTTTATTCTTTTGTATAGTTCGATTTTAATTGACTCGTCATTTACATATTCATCAGGTATATAAGCATCCACAAGAACTCGTATTTCTACTTCATTATCCAACTTAATTGGACTTTCCTTATAGGTACCTGCTTTTATTTCCGTGATGGCTTGCTTTAGTAATTGCGTATACATTTCATAACCCACAGAATCGATAAATCCATATTGTTGAACACCTAGTAAATCTCCTGAACCACGAATAGCCAAATCTTGCTTAGCAATCTTAAAACCTGAACCCAATTCCGTAAATTCCTTAATAGCCATTAAGCGTTTATGGGCAACTTCACTTAAGACCTTGCGCTTCGGATACATTAAATAGGCATATGCTATTTTATCACTTCTACCTACTCGACCTCGAAGTTGATATAACTGTGATAAACCTAATTTATCAGCATCAGAGATGATTAAAGTGTTGGCATTTGCTATATCAATTCCAGTCTCAATAATAGTTGTACATACTAAAACATCGTACTCTTTATTTAAAAATGCTATCATCGTATTTTCTAATTGATTCTTAGGCATTTGACCATGGGCAAAAGTAATTTTAGCATCAGGAACTAAGTTTTCTAACCAAACAGCTTTGTTTTCAATAAACTCCACGCGATTAAGTAAATAGAAAACTTGCCCCCCTCTTGCTAATTCTCTTTCAATAGCCTCTTTTATAACGGTATCATTTTCTTCTAATACATATGTTTGTACTGGATAACGGTTTTCAGGAGGTGTTTCTAATAATGATAAAGAACGTACCCCAATTAATGACATATAAAGTGTACGTGGAATTGGTGTAGCAGTTAAAGTTAGAACATCAACATTAACCTTAAGCTCTTTAATACGTTCTTTATGCTCTACACCAAAACGCTGTTCCTCATCAATGATTAATAACCCCAAATCTTTAAAAACTACATCTTTTGATAATAAACGATGAGTACCAATGACAATATCGATTTGACCTTTTTGAATTTTTTTCAAGATTTCTTGTTGTTCTTTTTCACTCACAAAACGATTTAACAAAGCAATATTAACCGGAAAATTATTAAATCGTTTTATAAAGTTATTATAGTGTTGTTGAGTTAAAATAGTAGTTGGCGCTAAATAAGCAACCTGCTTATTATCATATACTGCTTTAAAAGCTGCTCGCATGGCAACTTCTGTTTTCCCATAACCAACATCACCACATAATAAACGATCCATAGGTGTACTTTGCTCCATATCACGTGTTACTTCTTCAATAGCTTGCAATTGATCTGGTGTTTCAACATATTCAAAACTAGATGCAAACAATTTATGCTCATCGGTGTCAGGTGAGAAGGCAAAGCCTTTGGTTTGTTCTCTTAAGGCATATAAGTTTATGAGTTTCTGGGCAATATCCTTGACTTTTGTTTGGACTTTTCTTTTCTCTCTAATCCATTCTGTTCCACCGATTTTATAAATCTTAGGCTTAATACCTTCACTACCAATATATTTATGTATTAAATTAATGTTCTCTACCGGTACATATAATTTATCTTCACCTTTATACACTATTTGTAAATAATCTTTATGGATTCCATTAGTTACCAATGTTTTTATACCTATATATTGTCCTATTCCATGCTCAACATGAACGACATAATCACCTGTTTTTAACTCTTCGATATATTTGATTCTTTGGGCGTCTTTAATAGAGCTACGATATTTGACTATTTTATTAACTTTTTTGAATAGTTCAAAAGGAGTAATAAATTTAATATTTTCATCAATTAGTTCAAATCCTTCTTGTAATTGACTAACGAGAATATTTACTTTATTTTTTATGATATTATCCTTGTCTCCAATTAATACATAAGATATACCCTTATCCTCTAAATCATCTTCTAATTGTCTTACTTGGTTCTTATTAGGTAAGCAAATGCAAAAGGTTTTCTTATTACTATTACGTTTAATTTCATTATAAAAATTATCTAATACTCCGTAATACTGTTCAATATTACGACTATTAAAATTATAGTTAAAGGTAAAATGAACATCTTTTATGAAATTGGTGTATTCCTGAATATATATTTGCGAATTATTTACTTCTGTAAGGGCATCAATATGGTAAAAATGTTCTGGAATAATAAAAGCCTTTTTATCTGCTAATAACTCTGTATAAAATTCTAAATACTCATTATAAAAATTATGAAAATTATTATTAATGGCATTATAATCATAAAAAATGACTAAACCCTTATTTAAATAATCTAATATGGAAGTTGTTTCATCATAAAAATAATCAATATACTTATGAATTCTTGTTAGCTCATTATAATTATCAATATCTGATATATCCTTAGAAAAATCTTTTTCGTTACCACCTTTTTTTAAAAATAATTGGTTTAATTTCTCTATGGTATCACTTTTAATATTATCATTATATATTAATTCATATGTTGGGGTAATTAATACTTCATCTACCACTTTTATGGTACGCTGTGTTTTTTCATCAAAGATTCTTAATGAATCAATATTATCATCAAAAAATTCGATTCGATAAGGGTGCTTTTCTGTTAAGGGATAGATATCAATAATTCCTCCACGTACAGAAAACTCTCCTTGTTCTTCAACCATATTCACTCTTTTATATCCTAAAAATACTAGTTCTTTAACCATATCAGCGAAATTACACACATCATCAACTTTTATTTTCTTAATATTCTTAATAAATACCTCTTTAGGAGGTAGTTTTCTAATAGCCCCAATCGTGTGAGTTACAATGATACCTTTTTTCTTAGTAATAATATTGACAATGGTATTAATTCTTTCTTGTCTAAACTCATTACTAGATGCCAACATCTCAGCAGCAATAAATTCATCCATAGGAAAAAAGTACACATGTTCATCACTTAACATCTGTACTAGTTTATCATATATCTTTTGGGCTTGAAACAAATTGGAGGTTATAATAATTATATTATCATTTATATCAGTAAAGAAATAAGATATGAGGGCAGTTGTTAAACTTTCATTGACATTATTAAAAAGAAGCTTTTCTTGGGGATTATGTAATCTATTAGGAACATTATTGTCTTGTAGTAAAGAACCTATTAAGCGCTTAATAACATCCATTATTGGACCTCACCTAATTATATTTGTTCATAACATATAATATATCATATGTTAACCAATCATGTATCGCCATAACACTTTTCTTTATAGCATCACTTATAACTTTCTCTTCTTCTTTACCAAACTTCCCAAGCACATAATCTACAACAGGTATTACTTCATCACGTCCAATTCCAATTTTGATACGCTGAATGTTTTCACTATTCAAAGCATTAATAATTGATGTTAGACCTTTGTGCCCACCTGAACTACCCTTTTGCTTAATTCTTATTTCTCCAATTGGTAAATCTAAATCATCATAAATTACTAATATGTCTTCTAGGTTTATTTGGTAAAATTGTTTTACGATTATGACGCTTTCTCCGGATAGATTCATAAATGTATGGGGTTTCAATAATAATACATCTTTATTGTTTAAAGAAGTATATAATAATTCTCCTTTAAATTTAGGCTTATTTGAAAAAGATAAATTTTCTTGTTTAACTAACTCATCTAGTACCATAAATCCCATATTATGTCTTGTTTGAGCATATGCCTTCCCAGGATTTCCTAATCCGACAATAAGTTTCATAAATATCACCTACTTAAAATACGAAAAACGACTTCATTAAGAAGTCATTATTTTTAAGGTAGAAATAAATCACTGATTGATTCATCACGAATAATGTTAATTATTCCTTGACCTAACAATGGGCCTACAGATAATTGTGTAATCTTTGGTGTTAATTTCTCTTTTGGTAAACAAATAGTATTAGTTACAATACATTCTTTAATAACTGATTCCTCGATTCGCTCATTGGCTGGATAAGAAAAAATGGGATGGGTACAAGCAGCATATACCTCTAATGCTCCTCTTTCTACTAAAGCATTAGCTGCATTGACTATACTACCTGCAGTATCTATCATATCATCGATTAATATAGCGATTCGATTATCAACTTCACCAATAACATTCATCACTTCACTAACATTAGGTCTTGGTCTTCTTTTATCTACAATCGCAATTGGACAATTTAAAGAATCAGCTAATTGCCTTGCTCTTGTGACACCACCATGATCAGGAGAAACTACTACTAAATCATGAGTAAATTTTTTCTGTTTAATATAACGCGCAATTATAGGCATAGAAAGAAAATTATCAATCGGAATATTGAAAAAGCCTTGAATCTGAGCAGCATGTAAATCCATCGAAATTATCCTTGATGCCCCTGCAGCTTGAAGTAAGTCTGCGATTAATTTGGCTGATATAGGTTGTCTAGCACTAGCTTTTCTATCTTGTCGACAATATCCGTAATAGGGCATAACGATATTTATCGATTTAGCTGATGCTCTTTTCAAAGCATCAATCATAATCAAGACTTCCATTAAATGTTCATTAACAGGATAACTGGTAGATTGAACGACAAATACATCATGACCACGAACTGTTTCATCAATATCGATACTAACCTCACCATCAGCAAAACGTTTTACTTCGCATTTTGATAGAGGTATCCCAGATGCTTCTGATATTTCTTGGGCTAATAGGGGATTAGATGATAAAGAAAACAACTTAACTTTTTTTTGGTCAATATACATAAAAAACCTCCAAAACAATAATCCAAATTATATTCTACATACAATGGTTCAATTATGCAAATGTTTATTTCTATTTCTGATATTTCTTAGCATAGCCAATCTTATTTACTTGTTTACTTCTGGCGATAGCTAATGAATCTTTTGGAACATTTTGATTAATTGTTGAACCAGCAGCAATATAGGCATTATCTTCAATAGTTACTGGTGCAATCAAATTAGAATTACAGCCAATAAAAGCATTGTCCTTTATAATTGTTTTATTTTTTTCTTTTCCATTATAATTAACAGTAATTACTCCACAACCCAGATTAACATTATTACCAATTTCTGAATCACCAATATATGATAAATGGGCGGCCTTACTATTAGAACCCATAGTAGAATTTTTTACTTCAACAAAATTACCGATGTTAACATTATCACCAATAATAACATGATTACGGAAACGGGCAAAAGGGCCTACTTTTGTATTGTTTCCAATAATACTATCGCTAATCACAGAATGCTTTATTTTAACATCATCGCCAATTTGAGAGTTTTCTATTTCCGTATATGGTCCAATATGACAATTTTTACCTATTTTATTACACCCCATAAGTATTGTACCTGGATAAATAACTGTATCTTGACCAATAAATGTATCACTGGAAATATATGTTGTATTACTATCAATAATAGATACACCATTTTTCATTAAATTTTCATTTATACGCTTTCTTAAAATTTGATTAGCCTTTTCTAAAGCTATTCGGTCATTTATCCCGATAGTTTCTTCAATATCATCTGTAATGAAGGCAGATACTTTACCATCATTATTTCTAATAATTTTAATTACATCTGTTAAATAGTATTCGTTTTGTTGATTATTATTATTTATTTCTTCTAATGCGGTAAACAACACTTGATTATTAAAACAATAGGTTCCAGTATTTATTTCTTTAATCATTCGTTCTTCATTAGTCGCATCTTTTTCTTCAACGATTCTTATAACATCACCATTACTATCACGAACTATCCTACCATATCCAAAAGGGTTGGTATATCTAGTTGTTAGAATAGTGGCATCGGCATTAGAATTTATATGTTTTTCTAATAACATTTTAAGGGTATTACTGGTAATTAAAGGTGTATCTCCACACAACACTAGTGTAACACCTTTTTTATTTTCTAATAAGCTTTTAGCCATCTTAACTGCATGTCCTGTACCTAATTGCTCTTTCTGTACAACAAATTCTACTTCATCTTTTAATAATTCTCTAACTTCAAAGGCATCCTCACTAACAACAACAATCTTTTCTTTAAGTTGTAAATCATTTAAATTCGCAATGATATGACTAATCATTGGTTTCCCTAACACTGGATGTAAAACCTTATAGGTACTTGATTTCATACGTGTTCCCTTACCAGCTGCTAGAATAATGGCATACCTATCC
This sequence comes from Haloplasmataceae bacterium, assembly GCA_036562215.1. Taxonomy (GTDB): domain Bacteria; phylum Bacillota_I; class Bacilli_A; order Haloplasmatales; family Haloplasmataceae; genus CALFRW01. The sequence goes on from DATCKO010000033.1 coordinate 19,502, forward strand.
ATAATACCACTCCTTTTTTATACTATTTTAATTATATCATGTATCAATTAAGGTATAAAGATTTCTTGATTAATTACATAGAAGTCTTTATACCTTTTCTGATAAATTTATCCAATATATTTTATTATAGTAAGAGAAAGGAAGTGAAAAAAATAAGACAACCTCTATATAATAGAGGTTGCCATTTTTTTACTCTAATTCGTTATATGCTTTAAGAACTACTTCTTCAATCTCTTCTCTTAATTCTTGTGTAATTGGATGACATAAATCTTTATATTCATCTTTAAAGTTTTTCTTACTTGGCATTGCGACAAACCATCCATTTTTACCTTCGATTAAGCGAAGTTCATGTACTACAAAACAATCATCTAATGTTATTGTAGCAATTGCTTTTAAACGGTTTTTATTTTCAACCTTTCTTATTCTGACATTTGTAACTTTCATTGCTATTCCCCTCACTTTGTTTTATTACATTATGTGTGTGTTATCACATTTCAATTATATCACAAGCATAAGCGTTTTCAATAAGAAATAGTAAATATTTTGACAAATTATCCCAAAATTCGCACTGCATAAGTATCATACTTAGTATTGTCTATACTACTGATGATTTTTTTAGCTTTACGTTCATTTAAAACTAGTCCATAAACAGTTGGACCACTACCACTCATTAAAACTCCATCTGCCCCTAATTTAACAAGCGTTTGCTTTATATAATCAACCTCAGGGTATTTTTGGATTGTAATATCTTCTAAAGAGTTACCTAATGATTGACACAATAAACGATAATCTTTTGTTTCAATACTTTTTATCACATCTTTTACAGAAGGATGTTTTATAGTAGCCAAATCGATATGATCAAAGATTTCTTGTGTTGATACCCCAAATAAAGGCTTAACTAATACAACCCAGCACTTAAGCATTTTTCCTAATGGTGTAATTAAGTCGCCTTTTCCTGCAACTAAGGCTGTCTTATTGTAAATGCAAAAAGGAACATCAGAACCAATTTCAATTCCTATACTTATCATTTCCGTTAAACTTAAATTGAGTTTCATCATCTTGTTTATACCACGAATAGTTGCAGCAGCATCACTACTACCTCCAGCAAGACCTGCAGCAATAGGAATATTTTTAT
>DATCKO010000037.1:0-27175 GCA_036562215.1 Haloplasmataceae bacterium
AAATTAATCTTTTTATGAAAAACAAAAAGCAATCCCGCTTATATAATGATAAAACTACAAAATATATTAAAAAATTAAAAATATTTGACGAGTATGAACGTAGCGGATTATATGATTTAAAAATCACTTTTAACTATACCAAAGGTAATATACAAGATCTATTAAATGCTTTGTACTTTTCTGATGTAATAATGGCTCACCTTTGTTTTAATGAAAATCGAAATATATGGATTGTTAATAAACATGAATTTATTAAGGAATTTAGACTTATTCCTCCTTTTGCGTTACACAAAATATTATTAGATTACATGCAATATAAAGAATCAGCAATTATCCTTGATTCTTTCGAAACCATCAAATATGACCGAAATAACCTCAAGATTGTTGTTAATGATAAATATTTAAACCATGATGAATTACTTGATTTAATATATAGTAAAACCATAAGTGGTAAATATTTTATTGATATCTTAGAACAATTTATCAATAATTATTATGAAAAATGCATAAATAGTTATGAAGAGATATATGCTAATACTGAGGAAAAAACTGGCAGTGAAGAACCCACACCATTTGCCTTATTTTTTGTTACCTTTGGTATTATTGGATTAATAATTTTATTCTTAGTGTTAATGGATTATTTATAAATCGCTGCCAAACTAGTGAGGCGATAAAATGATGATTAATGATACATTATTAAAGACTATCGAAAATGATTTACTTCATAATTATGACAATATCTATGAAAAAGTCATTCCTATCGATAATTACTCATATGAAACTAAAAAAACATTAGATTATTTAATTGAAAAATATGGTGCTTTTATTAATCGTTATCATGATAAAATCATAGTATTTATTAACACCTCAAAAAATAAAGTCATGGAAGCAAATGATTTTAATACCTTCGATAAAATTAATGAATCTTTAAATAATATCGATAAACGTTTATTAGTTGTAGAAAGCAAAGTTGAGAACTTAATGAATAAACATTACTATGAAACACAGAATTTAGAAAGTTACCTAAATTATTTTCGTAATCCAGAAGAAAAAAAAGAATTACATCGTCTCATAGAAGAAATACTAAACCACCATTAATTTAGTATTTTTTTTATTTATATCACATAAATATGTTATAGGTGATATAAATGATAAAGTATTATCATTATAAAGTATCATGGGGAGATAAACTAGATACAATAGCCAATAGATTTAATATTGATGTTCAAGATTTAAAATATCTAAATCGCATAAAAGATATTTACATAGGACAAATCCTTTTAATACCTATCGAAGTAAATATTCCAATACCCAATAAAACTTACGCAGTATCTTTAACAACTTGTCTTGAAAGACATATTAAGAGAAAACGTTATTTTAATTTTTACACTTATCAAAAATCACATCAGAGCTGATGTGATTTTTAAAATAGATGTCTCATTTTTAAATTTTCCACAGATTTACTTAAGGCCTCAATTGTCTTAACTTCAATGAGTACAGTCATATTATTTCGCTTTGCAAACTCGATTCGTTCATAGATATTGATAATACCTTTAAATAGAATTTGGTGGTCCGTTATTTTATCATAATCATGTAAATGCATATGTTTAACTTTATCACCTAAGATTTGGTATATCGGGTCCATGATAAAATTCTCTTTGGCATCATGACCAGTATCATAGGTAAAAGCTAAACCTTCAATATCTTTTAAACTAAGAAAGACTTTTTTCATAAATGGGGGACATATTGTATTTTCCACACAGACATCAATTTGATAAGGATAAGCCAATTTCACTAACATTTCCAATGCTTTTTTTAAACGCTTTATATAATTATCAAGTTCTAACTCATACATATACACTTTTTTATGTGGTAACGTAGTAATCACACCAGAAGAAACATGAATATTTATTTTACTAACACCTAATTTTGAACCATATTCAAGAAAACGTTTAAAAAGGTCTATATTTGCTTTTTGAATTTCTATATAAGGACTACCAAAATCAATTTCCTCAGGAAAATGCATGGTAAAATCCAGTTTATATTGATCCTTTAATTTTTTTACTTTATTTATATCAATGTTTTCTGGTAAACAATAGGGAAAATTCATATTTAATTCAAGAAAACTAAGTTGTAATTTATTACATAAAGACATATTCTCTTCTAGTGAATTATACTCTATTAAAGTAGGCATCCCAAATTTCATTTTCATATTCCACCCACCTATATATAAAAATCGTTAATTTTTCTTACCTTTAATCAAATATAATATTTGTTCCGATATATTTGTTAGATGATCACCTGAGCGTTCAATTTGCTTATTTAGAATTAAAGCCCTGCTTATCATATGTTGTTCTAATTCATCATATGTATTTTTAAAGCGGTTTAAAAGTTCATTAAAATTATCTTTATACATTTTATCGATTTCATTATCCATGAGTAAAGCTTCCCGAGCTAAAGATTTATTTTCCTCTAAAAAAGCTTGTAAGTTTGTTTCTAACATTTTTAAAATACAATCGAACATCTTATCAAAATGAATAAATTCACTAGCCTTATCAACATTCATTTTTTTACCTGTTATTACATATTCGGCAAGATTTTTCGCATAATCAGCTATTCTTTCTAATTCATAAGCTAGTTTGTTAATGGTGATAACTCGTCTTAAATCTTGGGGTTTTAAATGGTAATCTGCTATCACTTTAATTGTATCATAATCGATATCCTCTGTTAGACTATTAATCTCACCATCATTTTTTATGACTTCTAAAGCTAATTCCGTACTATTTATTTTAATCGATTCAATTATTTTCTTGTATTGTTCTATAACCATACCTACTAGATTCTTAATTTCTAATCTTAAGACTTCAATATTATCATAAAGTACTTTCTTTTCCTCAGGCATCGGTTATCCTCCTTTAATCTACTATTTATATTGTAACATCAATTTAAAGATAATCAATCAAGACAATATTTATAATGTGTTAACTTTATTAACTTAGTGTTAAGATTACGTTAATATATAATGATATATCTTACAAATATATGGTCTTAATGATATTATTTTTAGTGGATATAAAAACTTCGTGAAACTTATGGAGGTCAATCATGTTTCAATTATTAATAAATAATACTACCAATAGCAATATTATTTTTATTATCCTAGGATTAATAGGAGGACTAGGTATATTTCTTTACGGTATTAATCTTATGGGAGAATCATTAAAAACCTTAGCAGGAGATAAAATAAAAAGTATAATTGAGAAGTTAACCGGAAATGTGTTTTCTGGTATTATTATAGGTGCACTAGTAACCGCAATCATTCAATCATCATCTGCTACCACAGCTCTATCTATAAGTTTAATAAGAGCAGGTTTAATGAGTATGCCACAAGCCATTGGTATCATTATGGGTGCTAATATTGGGACAACTGTAACAGCTTTCTTATTTAGTTTTCCACAGATTGGGGATTACTCTTTATTCTTTGTAGGATTAGGAGCCATTCTCATCTTTTTCTTCACAAATAAAAGAACCAATTTAATAGGGCAAATTATTATGGGCTTCGGATTACTATTTTATGGAATGGAATTAATGGGAGATAGTTTAACGATCTTAGCAAATGGTGATACCTTTAAGAATATTTTAGTGAAGTTTGCGGATAATCCTCTACTTGGTTTATTAACCGGAGCTGTCGTTACAGCTATTGTCCAATCTTCATCGGCAACAACTGGAATTGTTCAGACTCTTTATGAGACTAGTGTTATTCCTTCTCTAAAAGGCGTATTACCAATACTATTAGGTAACAATATTGGGACTACGATAACAGCTGTTATCGCCTGTCTTGGCGGTTCAATAGCCTCAAGGCGAGCTGCTTCATTCCATGTTTTCTTTAATGTCTTTGGAGCAATTGTTTTCTTAATCTTATTAAATCCATATTATGAGTTCATAAGTTATTTACAGAAACTAACGCATGCTTCACCAAAATTAGAGATAGCTTATGCTCATTTGGTATTTAACTTATGTAGTACCTTTATTATAGTATGGTTTGTGAAGTACATCATTCAACTTTTAAAAATTATCATTCCTGGACATGATGACATGGAAGATTCATTTAACACTGATGTTTTCAATGAGAGACTCATTGAAGAATCACCGATACTAGCTTTAGAGAGCACAAAAAAAGTCATTTTACATATGGGTGATGTTGTTCACAATATGTTTATGAAAACATATGAATATATAAAAAGCCCTAATCCTAAACTATTTGAAGAAGTTAAGCAATTAGAAGCCATAATCAACACTTTAGATCACACCATACATGAGTTCTTAGTTAAAATAACACCAAAAGTTGACCATGCTCATTCGAGCACGCTATCAAAATATTTTGATACCATTCGTGATTTAGAACGCATCGGTGACCACTCGGAGAATATGTTAGAAATAGCCGAAAACATGATTGAAAACAAAGGAAGTTTCACTCAAGAAGCATTTGAAGATTTAGATTTAATGTATAACACCGTGATGAGCATGTTAGAAAATGACTTAATAATACTTGACACTAATGATAAGATTATCGCTAATAAAATAATTGAAATAGAACAAGATGTTGACAGATTAGAAAAGAAAGCTCGAAAACGTCATACAATGAGGATTAATGAAGGTATATGTACATCAAGTAGTGGATTTAGTTTTATCGAACTATTATCTAATTTAGAAAGAATTGGTGACCACTGTTGTAATATTGCCGAATATACCATTAATGATCAATACTATGTTATTATCGATGAACCAGAAATCGAATTAAATAAAGTACCTAGAAGTGATAAAATAAAAATCAACATCAAACCGATTAAAAAATAAGATTATAAAAGACCACTCTTAAAACCATGAGTGGTCTTATTAATTTTTACTTGTTAATTTACTATTTTTTTAATAATTTAACACTCCAAAAAGTCATCCCAAGTTTCACAATGTATCTATAACTCTTTTAAAATATATTATAAACTCGCTTCCTTCATTGAGCTTGCTTTTTACTTCAATTTTTGCTTGGTGAATATCTAGAGTTGATTTGACAATAGCTAATCCTAAACCAGTACCTCCTGTTTCTCGGTCTCGGGCTTTATCAACACGATAAAATCTTTCAAAAATATGTGGTAAGTCCTTTTTATCTATTCCAATTCCTTCATCTTTAATGGAAACGATTACTTGATTATCATTTTGATAAGCTTTTATTGAGATTACTTTATTTTCATCAGTATAGTTAATCGAATTGGTTAAAAGATTTAAAAAAACATGTTTTAATTTATCATAGTTACCTAAAATAAGTAAGTTCTCCTCGATATCAACATGTAATTTTTGCTTTTTTGATAAAAAACGTATTTCCAGAATCTCAATTACTTGATTTATTAATTGCTTTAAGTCTAACTCTTTCATTCTCAGACTACGTTTATCATTTTCTAATCGGGATAATAACAAGATATCCTGAACAATTTTCTCCATTCGTTGATTTTCATTTTGAATAATATCTAAGAAATCTCGTAGTGTTTCCTTAGTATGATTTTCACCATTAAGAAGGATCTCAGTAGCTCCTTTAATCGCTGTAATCGGTGTTTTCAGTTCATGAGAAGCATCAGCTAAAAACTCTCTTTGTAAGTTTTCATATTTTTTTAGTTCTGTAATATCGTTAAAAATAAAAAGGACTCCCATAAATGAAAAATGATTATTAACATTATTATTTACTGGTATCGCATATGCTTGATAATATCTTTCATTAATATGTAATAAGTCTTCAGAATAAGTTTCAAAAGTGAAAGCATCATCAATAAATTTATAGATGCCTTGTATTCTTAATGTTTCATAGATTTCATTAATTTCAATATTGGCATCAAAACTATTCAAAAACTGATGATTAGTATACTTAATTCTTCCATCACGATCAATATAAATTATAGGGCTAGTAATATTATTAGTTAATATTCGAATCATTAGTTCATTTTCTTCTTTTTTAAAGACTAATTTCTCAAATTTTTTAACTAAACGATTTAAATTAGCATTTAACTCTTGATGTGAAATAAACTTTGTGACAATCTTACCTTCTACGCTATCATTAATTATATTCTCTATAATTTGATTTAAATCCTCATAATCATGTATAAAACGATAATAAAAATAAAAACTCATAATTTGCGAAATTAGTATTAATACTAATATGATGTGAAATAAAATGATATTTATCTTATATATAATAAGTAAGATGATAATTAATAAGGTATTAAATAATAATGTTAAGAAAAATGATTTATATACTTTCATGTTTTTTATCCTCTAACATATATCCTAAGCCACGTTTAGTAATAATCTCAATATCACTACCAATTAGTTTTTCTCGTAATTTAAAGACATGGACATCGACAATTCTTGTATCTCCATCATATTCAAATCCCCATAGAGATTCTAATAAAACATCCCTTGATAAAACAACACCCTTATTTTTTATTAAATATATCAATAATTCAAATTCTTTATTAGTAAGTGGAACTAATTCATCATTAATATAGAGTTCATGTCGATTTAAGTCTATTTTAAGATTTCCTAAGTATAGATGTTTTTCTTTAACCTTTTCTTTATTTTGTCTTCTTAATCCTGCTTTTATCCTGGCTAGAACTTCTCTTGGTGAAAAAGGTTTAGTGATGTAATCATCTGCTCCCATATCTAAGCCATATATTTTATCAAATTCATCATCACGAGCAGTTAATATTATAATATATACATCATCATTTTCTTCCCTTATTTTTTTACATACTTCTATACCTTCTAATTTAGGTAACATCAAATCGAGTAAAATCAAATCATAATTATTCTTTAAAGCCTTCTGTAAACCAGTCATTCCATCATAGGCACAATCAATCTCAAAACCTGCTTGCTTTAAATCATATGACAATAATTTTTGAATTGATATTTCATCTTCAATTATCAATATCTTAGCCATATAATCACTCCATAATCAAATTATCTATCTTTATTTTACTGTAAATCTATATATATGTCATTAAAAAACTCTTCTTAGGGCCCCCCACCCACATGAATAAAGACACTTAAGGCTGCTTCGGTTAAGACCTGACCTGGTTCATGCTTACCCATTGGATGAGGGTTCCTAAGAAGAGTTTCATTACAGTACATATTATACATGATATTATTTTTTTTCGCAATCCTTTTTTGCTTTCCTTAATGTGACAAAAAAATCTTTTAAAATACGAGAACACTCTTCTTCTAATATACCATATTCATAATGGACTTTATGATTATATTTTTCAATGTCTAAAATATTGGTAATACTTACAATGGAACCAAATTTAGGATCTTTGGCCCCAAAAACGACCTTCCTTATACGCGATAAAAGAATAGCACCAGCGCACATGGCACAAGGTTCTAATGTAACATATAAATCACAATCAATTAATCTCCAAGATTTCAAATAGTCACATGCTTTTTCGATAGCTAAAATCTCGGCATGCTTAATTGCGTTTTGAGTTGTCTCTCGCATATTAAAACTACGAGCAATAATTTCATTATCCTTAACAATTACTGCTCCTACTGGTACTTCTCCTAAAAGAAATGCTTTTTGTGCTTCTTTTATAGCTTCTTGCATAAAAAAAATATCTAGTTCACTCATAGTTAAGTACCCTCTTTAATTGTCTTAGATTATTTTTCCCATCTTCAATATTTATAATACTCTCTAATGTTTAAAGTTACATTCTTGGTTTATTAGGCACTTGATGACAGTGACGACATCGAGGTTCATAAGTTTCACTGGCCCCTACTAATACAATTGGATCATCATAGGATGCTGGTTTATTATTTACTAGACGCTGGGTTCTTGTAGCAGGTGCTCCACAAACACTACAAATAGCAGTTAATTTTGTGACAAACTCTGCTCTAGTGAGAATATCTGGCATTGAACCAAAAGGTTCACCACGAAAATCTCTATCTAAACCCGCAACAATAATTCTAATGCCTTTATCTGCTAAATCCTCAATGATAGGAACAATTTCTTTATCGAAAAATTGAACTTCATCAATGGCTACAGCATCAATATGACCATTAAGATAATTCATTATATCTATTGGTTTTTCAATCACAATCGATTTTATACTTGATCCATTATGCGATACAATATCATCAATACTATAGCGATTATCAATAACAGGTTTAAACACTAAGATTTTCTTTTTAGCATATTGTAATCTTTTAATTCTTCTAATTAACTCTTCGGTTTTACCAGCAAACATACTCCCACAAATTACTTCTATCCATCCATCTTTACCAGTATAATACATTATTCGTCACTCCTTTTTTCTATCATTCTACTATTTATCCTACCTTGTTTCAATATTAAAATAAAAAGACTGTTTTTCAGTCTTTCCATTTATTCTCCATCTTTTTGGTTTAAACCATATTTACGGTTGAACTTATCAACTCTACCTGCAGAAACAACATGTTTTTGCTTTCCAGTATAGTATGGATGGCAATTAGAACATGTATCTACACGTAACTCTTTTTTGGTTGATCCGATTTCAAACTCACTTCCACATGTAGTACATACTACTTTAGATGTATAATATTGTGGATGTATCTTTTCTTTCATTTATTTCACTCCTTCCGCCCTGAATACTATTATCCAGAGTAAGTTGCACTAAATCATTATAACATATAATAGAATATTTTCAAGCACTTATTAAAAATTTTATGATTCTTCTACGCTTAATTTAGCACCGATATTAGTCAATTTATTTATAATATTTCCATAACCTCTAAATATATGCTCAGCTTTATTTATTATTGTTTGATTTTCAGCAATTAGTCCAGCAAGAATCAAGGATGCTCCACCTCTTAAATCACTTGCTTCAACTATTGTTCCCTTTAAAGGTGTAGGACCATTTATTATTGCGGTAGGGTGTTTAATTATGATATTGGCACCCATTTTTATTAATTCTTCACAGTTTCGAAAGCGTGAAGAATATATTTTTTCCGTGATGAAACTAGTTCCCTCTGCCTGTGTCATTAAACTAGTAATTATTTGTTGAAGGTCGGTTGGAAAACCAGGATATACAGCCGTGGTAATATTAATAGGAAAAATCTTATCTACTTTATTTACTAGTAAACTATACTTTTCCTTTATAATATTAACTCCAATTACTTCTAGTGTTTTTAAAACAGTATGTAAATGACTAGGATATACATTTCTTAGCTCTATTTCTTCACCAATTGCTGAGGCTATAAGTAAGTATGTTCCCGCTTCAATTCGATCTGGTATAACTGTATGTTCAGTTCCTTTTAATCGTTTAACACCCGTTATTTTAATGGATTCTGAACCAGCTCCTTCGATTTTAGCACCCATCTTATTTAAGAAATGGGCAATATCCACAATTTCTGGTTCTTTTGCAGCATTTTCAATAATCGTATACCCTTCAATAAAAATTGATGCAAACATGAGATTAATGGTTGCACCAACACTAGCAAAATCTAATTTAATTCTATTTCCGATTAATTTAGGGGATTTTATAAATAAGATATCATTTTCCCCTCTTACCTCACAGTTTAAAGCTTTAAACCCTTCTAGATGGAGATCTATAGGTCGTGGTCCAAAATTACAACCACCAGGATAAGTAATTTCAACCTCATTGAATAATGCTAGTAATACTCCCATAAAATAATATGAGGCTCGTAATTTTTCCATCTTTTCATTTATTAAAGAGGTGTATTTGATGTTTGAACTATCAATTTCTATATAATTATCTGTTAACAAAACGGAAACATTCAATTCTTTTAATATATCACATAATACTAAAACATCGGAAATCTTCGGATAATTATATATTCTAACTCTATCCCTGCACAATATACTAGCAGGAATTAGTGCTACTATACTGTTTTTTGAACCATCTATATCTACAATGCCACTTAATTTTACACCTCCATTAATGATAATTTTTTTCATATCATTAATCCTTTCCTTATGCAATGCGGAAAATAAAAATTCTATTTTTATTTACGCATTAGCATTTTTTTATTTAGCATTGTACGATATAATATAGTATGTAGAAATAAATAAGGTGGTGCATAAAATGCGTTATATTAAACGAGAGGATATAGTCGAAACTGTAGAAAGATTATGTATTGAGGCTAGTTACAATATTGGAGATGATGTATTAGAAGCACTTAATAATAGTTTAAAAAAGGAAGTATCTCCGATTGGTAAAGATGTTATCAGCCAAATTATCGAAAATGACCTGATAGCTCGTAATGATTCCGTACCAATGTGCCAGGATACAGGTATAGCTACAGTATTTTTGGAAGTAGGCTATGAATGCCAAATTGACTTTGATATTTATGAAGCTATTAATGAAGGAGTAAGAAATGGATATAATCATGGCTACTTGAGAAAATCAGTAGTTAGACATCCACTAGATAGAGTTAATACTAATGATAATACCCCTGCAATTATTCATACGAAATTAATTAAAGGGGATAAAATTAACATCTTAATAGCTCCTAAAGGTGCTGGTAGTGAAAATATGAGCTTAGTTAAAATGTTGACTCCAGCTGATGGTAGAGAAGGTATTAAAAAGTTAGTATTAGATACTGTATTTAATGCCAAAGGTAAACCATGTCCACCAATAATTGTCGGAGTAGGTATAGGCGGAAATTTAGAAAAAGCTGCTTTAATTGCTAAAGAAGCTTTAATGCGACCTATTTATGATACTAATCCTGATGAGATTTGTCGTAAACTAGAAGAAGAATTATTAGAAGAAATCAATAAGTTAGGTATTGGTCCATTAGGATTTGGTGGAACGCAAACAGCACTAGCAGTAAAAGTTAATTATTATCCATGCCACATAGCAGCATTACCGGTTGCGATTAATATTCAATGCCATGCTGCACGTCATAAAATGGCTACGATTTAGGGGGGATAAAATGAAAATTACAACACCATTAACCGATGAAGTAATAGAAAAATTACATGCTGGAGATAAAGTATTGATTACAGGAACCATATATACAGCAAGAGATGCTGCCCATCAACGTTTAGTTAAATTAATTGAAGAAAACAAACCATTACCTTTTGATATAAGGAATCAAATCATTTATTATGTTGGTCCTACACCAGCTAAACCTGGTCAAGCCATAGGTTCAGCAGGACCTACAACCAGTTACCGTATGGATCCTTATGCACCAATATTATTAAAACATGGTTTAAAAGGTATGATTGGTAAAGGTGAAAGAAGTGAACCTGTTAAAGAAGCTATTAAGAAATATAAAGGTATTTATTTTGGGGCTGTAGGTGGAGCAGCAGCTTTAATCGCTAAAGCCATTAAAAAAGCCGAACTAATAGCTTATGAAGATTTAGGTGCAGAAGCCATTAGAAAATTAGAAGTAGTGGACTTCCCTGCAATTGTTGTAAATGACATATATGGAAATGATTTAATCATTGATAATATAAAAAAATATAGGGTGGAGGAATAAAAAATGAGTGACGTATATGAAAGATCATTAAAATTACATGAAGAAAATCATGGAAAACTAGAAATTCGTTCTAAGGTTAGTGTAACAAACCACGAAGAATTAAGTTTAGCTTATTCACCAGGTGTAGCTGAACCATGTCGAAAAATCCATAGTAATAAAGACGATGCTTATCGCTATACCAACAAAGGCAATTTTGTCCTAATAGTTACTGATGGCTCTGCTGTACTTGGTTTAGGTAATATAGGACCTGAAGCTGCTCTTCCAGTTATGGAAGGAAAAGCTATTTTAATCAAACAATTTGGTAATGTTGATGCTTTTCCAATTTGTCTTGGTACTCAAGATACTGAAGAAATTATTAAGACTTGTAAATTCCTAGCTCCTGGTATCGGTGGAATATTATTAGAAGATATTTCTGCTCCAAGATGTGTAGAAATTGAACGTAGATTAAAACAAGAACTTGATATTCCAGTATTTCACGACGACCAACATGGTACCGCAATTGTGACAATTGCTGCTCTTATCAGTTCTTGTCGTTTGACTGGCAAGAAAATAGAAGACTTAGTAGTTGTAGTTTCTGGAGCAGGAGCTGCAGGAAGTTCAATAATTAGAATGTTACATGATTTACATGTTAAAGATATCATTGCTTTAAACAGTAAAGGTATTATCCATGAATCTAAGAAAGACCTTTATAACGATTTAACAAAAGAATTACTACAAATTACTAATAAAAAGAACATTACAGGTACAATTAGTGATGCATTAGTTGGAGCTGATGTCTTTATTGGTGTATCTCAAGCTGGTTTAGTCACAAAAGAAATGGTACAAACAATGAATAAAGATCCATTCATTTTTGCGATGGCTAATCCAACACCAGAAATTATGCCTGAAGAAGCTAAAGCTGGTGGAGCATTAATCGTTGGTACAGGTAGAAGTGATTATCCAAATCAAGTAAACAATGTTTTAGCTTTCCCAGGTTTATTTAGAGGTGCACTAGATTGCCGAGCTAAAACAATTAATGAAGAAATGAAAATAGCAGCTGCTAAAGCTATTGCTTATTTAATTGATGAAAAAGATTTACGTCCTGATTATGTAATACCTTCTTTATTTGATAAACGTGTTGTTACTGCTGTTAGAGAAGCAGTAATTAAAGCTGCCATAGAAACAAAAGTAGCTAGAATATTTTAGTAGGTGATAGTTAAATGGATGTCTCAAAATATAGAATAGAAACAGATTCTCTAGGAGAAAAACTTGTACCCAAAGATGCATATTACGGAATTCAAACCCAAAGAGCTAAAGAAAACTTTAAAATAACTAAACAAAAAATCCATAAAGAAATGATTTATGGTTTAGCTATTACAAAAAAAGCTGCTGCACAAGCTAATTATGAAGCGGGAATGCTTTCTAAAGAAATATATCAAGCCATTGCTCAAGCTTGTGATGAAATTATAAGTGGTAAATTAGCCAGTCAATTTATTACCGATATGATTCAAGGTGGAGCTGGCACGTCTATGAACATGAATGCTAATGAAGTAATAGCTAATAGAGCTCAAGAATTATTAGGAGGAGAAAAAGGGGTATACAATATTGTTCACCCTAATGATCATGTCAATTTTGGACAATCCACTAATGATATTGTACCAACAGCTGGTAAAATCGCATCAATTAGACTTGCAGAAAGACTTTTAGTAGAAATGCGACGTTTACACCGAGCTTATTTAGATAAAGCCAATGAATTTGGTGGCATCATAAAAATGGGTAGAACTCATTTACAAGATGCAGTACCAATTCGTTTAGGTCAAGAATTTAATGCTTTTGCTTCTGCTTTAGAAAGAGATATTAGACGGGTAGAATATGCCGTTAATGATTTGAAGATACTAAATATGGGAGCAACAGCTGTAGGAACAGGTTTAAATGCTAACAAAATTTATGTAGAAAATGTCGTCAGAATCCTATCAGAATTAACCCATATTGACTTCAAACAAGCAGATGATTTAGTAGATGCTACAAGAAACCTAGACCCATTTGTATGGCTTTCTTCTGCATTAAAAACCTGTAGTGTTAACTTATCGAAAACAGCTAATGATTTAAGATTAATGGCATCAGGACCAAAAGCAGGATTTAACGAAATCAATCTTCCACAAATGCAACCTGGTTCATCTATTATGCCTGGTAAAGTAAATCCTGTTATTCCTGAAGTAATTAATCAAATCTCCTTCCAAGTATTTGGAAATGATTTAACGATTACAAAAGCTGCAGAAGCTGGTCAATTAGAACTAAATGTTTTTGAACCAGTTTTATTTGCTAACTTATTCCAATCACTTGATATATTGAGAAGAGGTATTAGAACATTCTACGAAAAAGCTATTTCTGGTATTACAGTTAATAAAGAAATGTGTGTTTTATATGTAGAAAGAAGTGCTGGTACGGTTACTGCATTAGCACCACATATCGGATATAAACTAGCAGCTGAAATAGCAAAAGAAGCTATAAAACTTAACAAATCTGTAAGAGAATTAGTTATCGAAAAACAAATCTTATCAAAAGAAGATCTAGATATAATTCTAAATGTCAACAATATGACATCACCAGGGATTTCAGGGGAAGAACTATTAATTCAAAAAAAGAAACAGCAACAATCATAATTGGAGGCATTGATGTATAAAATAAAGCATCTTTTGATTATACTAACTGTGTTACTATTAAGTTCTTGTATGTTTATTAATCCTAAGAATAAAGATCTAGTAATGTCTGAATTTTATACTGAGGATTATTTTAATGGTGCTCCTTCAAGAATCCAAGTTTGGGATACAACTTTATATCCCGAAGGACATGAATTTTGGACAGACATTGAAGAGATTATGCAAGAAATTCAAGATACATTTCAAACAGATATTAAGTTTTTTGATGATGATACACCATTACCTCTTGAAAAGCAAAGTGAACTATATCAGTTAAACTTTTCTGCAGGTAGTGGTACACCGTTCAAATGCTCAGAAGATTTATATGAAGTTATAAAAATTAGTATTGAATATGCTCAAAAAACTAATGGTAAATTAGACCCCACTATAGGACCCTTAGTTGACCTATGGGATATTAATAAACGCAATTATCAAGAGGTTGAAATACCATCAAAAAGTGACATTGAATCACTTCTACCTATTATTGACTACCGACTTATTGAGTTAAATAATGAAGAAAAGACAGTATTATTAAAAGAAGAGGGAATGAAATTAAACTTAGGTGCTATATCTAAAGGCTATGCAGCTGATAAAATCCATGAATATCTTAAGAAAAACAACATCAAACATGCCATAATTAACCTTGGTGGAAATGTTTATGCCTTAGGGAATAAATATGATAAATCAAAATGGAACATAGCCCTAGCTAACCCTTTTATAAATTATTCCCTAGAATCTGATAATTCTGATTTAAACAATTCTTTTAGTTCTACTTCTACATTATCATATTTCGGGATTGTTTCTGTGATTGATAAAACTGTCGTTACATCAGGCATCTATGAAAGGTATGTAATAGATATAGATACAGGAAAACGTTATTCTCATATTTTAGATCCCGATACTGGCTATTCTGTAGATAATAACCTAATTAGTGTCACAATTATAGCGAGCAATTCTGCTCTAGCTGATGCTCTATCCACTTCTACTTTTGCATTAGGTTTATATGATGGACTAAAACTAGTAGAAACCTTAGAAAATGTTGAGGCAATTTTTCTTACAAAAGATAAAAAAGTTTATACTACAAGTGGCATAGATCAATATGATTTTCGATTATCTATTGATGACATTAGCCTAGAAAATGTAAATGAACATTTATAAGTGTAATATAGTAAAAAAGGATTAAGCTTTTTTAAAGCCTAATCCTTTTCTTGTCTTTCCTATTCTTCAACTAATTGGCGAGCATATTCAACTGTTTTTGGAGTTTTTGTTGTTTCAATATAGTAGAAACCATCAGTATATGTACCTTGTGGAACTGGGTCGCCTTGTAATGCTGTGTTGATTAAATCAAATAATTCTTTAACTGTAATTGTAGCTGATGTAATTGCATCTACTTTTTCACCATTAAAAGTAGGATTAATGTTTTGTGTTTCTACAATCCACTTAGCAGTTGCTGCTGCTTGAACATGCCATTCACCTTTTGTAGCTCTTGCTGCCATACCATAATTACCTTTAGCAGCACATGTATATTTATCATCACCTAAGCATTTTGATTCTCCACCATCGATATGATAACCATTCCATACAACATTTGTGATAATACCATTTTCAATTTTAACGATGGTATAGTAACGATATCCACCATCAAAAGTATCTGCTGCTGCAAAATAATATCCATCTTGCTTATTAATACTATTGTTCTTTGGACCAGGTGTAACATTAGTTAAATATGGATGATTATTTGTTGGTTCAACTGTAGATAGTTTATCAAAGATATCTTTTAATGATTTATTGGTGCTTGACATTGTTGCTTGTGATACACCATCAATTGAATATACTTCTTCATTATTTTGATTATATGTTACATTTAATTTAAGTTCTTGCTTTTCTAATAAATATTTCTCTACTGCTTGTACTTGTTTATACCATTCTGTTTTACCAATTTGGCTCATTCCGTACCATTCTTTGGCGGAATCTTTAGTAACAAATTTTTGTAATGGTACTATATCACCATCTTTTTCTTGTACTAGAATAATGTTTTTACCATTATCTTTAACAAATTTACCATTCTCATCGATTAAATATTCATAGGCATTTTCTGCTGCGTTAAAGTCAGCTAAAACGATTGTACCATTAACAACTACGAATGTACCAAAAGTATATGAATCAAAAGTTTCAGTAATATTATCTAATTCATCTTCCTTTGGGTTATTTTTATTTTCATTACCACATGCACTAATTATTAGAGCTATAACTAATACTGTAAATAATGATAAAAATTTCTTCATAAAAAATCCTCCTTTAAATTAATTCTACCAATAAAAATTATACATTAATCTTGTGAAAAATACAACTAAAATTTGTGAAAACATGCGTAATATTATTATGGAAAATACTGTTTTTAATTATATTTTTTAACTAATTATATATAACTAAATATAGATTATGTTTATTAATTGACATCGACTTTAGAATATGTAACAATTGATTATATTATAGTTGAGGTGCTTATTATGATAAAAAATAAATACATAACCTATATAGAAAATTATATAAAAAAATCTACACCTATAGAATTTATTTTTTTATCTAATAGATATAATGAAATTGTCGATGAAATGGAAAAGCAATCTATAAAACTTAAAGATAAGAGTGAATATAACATTATTTATGCTGCATATACCTTATTTTATACAGCTCTTTATTATCATAGAATGGCCAAGCAAAATGATTCTTATCAACCATACTACATTTTAATAGGAGATTATATAAGTGGTTATGCAGTTGAAATATTGTATAAAAAGAAAATGTTTTTAGTACTTGAAGTTTTTTCTCATCAAATTAAAGAAATATTATTAAATATTATTAATGATAGTAATGAAGACCACTTATTAGAAAACTTGATGAATGCTTTGAAAGATTAGGTGATACTATGAATCTTGCAGAGATATGTAATGTCGACATGAAATTGCTTGATAAATCAATTAAAGAATTATTAGATAAAGATAAAGAACTCCCTTATTATTATAAACAACAATTAGAGAATTTAATCTTCTCTTCTGGTAAACGGATACGACCTATTTTTACCGTTTTAGGAAGTTATTTTGGTATGGAAGTTGATAAAAATAGTATTTACAATTTAGCTGCGATCTTTGAAATAATACATACTGCTTCCTTAATACACGATGATATGATTGACAAAGCTGATATAAGAAGAGGAACACCTACTTTACATAAGCAATTTGGTACTTTCAAATCATTAATGTTAGGAAACTATTTAGTAGCTCTTTGTTCTGAACAAGTATGTAATTATAACTATGAAGAACATTACTATAAAAATTTTAAATTAACTGAATTATGTGATTCAGAAATCAATCAACAATCATTATTATTTAATTTTAATATAACTTTTAAAGAATATATCACAAAAACCAAAAATAAAACTGCACTTCTAATAGCTGCATCATTAATTGGTGGTGCTAAATTAGCTATGGCCAATAATGATATCACCAAGATACTTTATAATTATGCGATTAATTTAGGTATTTCCTTCCAAATAATTGATGATATCTTAGATTTTACGCAAAACCGTGATCATCTAGGAAAACCAAATGGTGCTGATTTAATAAATGGCAATATCACTTTACCAGTAATATTTGCCCTAAATAACGATAAAATAAGTAAAAAAATTAGGGCTTTAAACAAAGATTCAGCACTTGAAGATTTTCAAGAATGTATCAATTTTATTATTAATAGTGATGCCATTGAAAAAAGTAAACAAGTAAGTAAAAAATATATTAACAAGTCCAAAAAAGTTATTAGTAAATTGCATCATCCGAAAACGACAATGCTTTATTCAATATTAGAAGAATTAGAAAAACGTACCTACTAAAATATTAAAGAGTTAGAATCTGATTAATAGATTCTAACTCTTTTTATTAATTCTCGTAAATCTCTATATCATATTCTACTGTATATACTTTTGCTTCCGTACTTCCCGCTTCACCAGGTGTAGCTCCAGAAGTAGCGTCAGTAGAAGCTAGTTTTTCTGTTAAAACAATTTTAACATGATATGTGCCTACTTCATTAAATATTAATTCGTATTTATAATTAACTACATCTTTTAAAACAACATTATTTTTTGTTATGGTGACTTCAATAGTAAAATTATCCTTTATTTCATCTGGTGATCTTTTGTTTCCATACTTATCTTTTGAAATTATATTATATAGAATATTATATCTAGTGTCTTCAGTTTTAGTAATTCTAAGATTTGTTCTATTAACTTCTACAGTTGGTAAAAATGTATAAGTCACATAGAAATTTATCATATCATCATTATCATTGGTTTCCGTATTAATAAATCTAATTTTAAAATTATATGTATTATAGAGCTTAAATATCGCTTCTGTTTCAGATTCTGGATTTACCTCATATATATATTTGTCATCTTTTAAAGTTAATTTTTTAAATGATGAAGAATTACTTTCTTGATATTCAACTTCTGCCTTATAGTACTTCTCAGGTTCTTGAGTTCGCTTATACAATTTTATACCAAATTCATTACGATGTTTCATAAGAATATCTTTATAAACATCAATTTCTATTGCGTTATTAGATATAACATCATAAGTTTTATTTATTTTATAAAAATGAGAATTAGGTCCACACGATGTTATTACTAATAATATCGCAATAAAAAACATCATCACAAAAATTTTTTTCATTACCATTTCCTCCTTTAAGCTTATTTTTTTAGGAGTTTAAGATTCAACTTTTTCTCCATAAAGGTACCATTTTTTCACAAAAGGTATTCTTTGTAAAAATCCACGGACTTTTGGCATAACGTAATAATCAAGTGATAAAACATTGCCATCTCCACCGAAGTTAAGTAAAACAATACTTGCGACTAAATACCAAATTAATTCTGATAGGAATATACCGTTATATGAGAATAAACTACCAACAATAATCATCAATGTTAATATTAATGAACCTGTTGATGCTAAAACTGTGAATAGTCCTAATATTAATAAGATACCTACGCCTAATTCACCGATGGCTAAACCAAACTCAAAGAATGGAGCCATCCAGGTAACGATAGTATTCATAAACCATTCTGAAATAACCATAAAAATATTATAGAAAAATTCAAAGATACTAAACAACCATCCAATCCATTTAAAATGGGTTTGATAGTATTCAAAGATATATAATACATTATATGACAATCCATATTCCGTATTTTCCGTAGGTCTAAAGCCAGCAAAAAAATCATTAATATAAGCTAGGAATTTATCAAATCCTGTTAATGTATCATGTGATAAAGTTGCTGGAACTTTTGGAACATTAGGATAAGGTGTGGTATTAATAATATTAACTGTCTTTCCTAATGAAGAACATATTAATCCATTATTTTCAAATGTTGCTGGGAACTCACTTAGAGTACAATAACTATCCCATCCACCAGATATTTTTCTAATAACTTTTGGTAAACCTTGTAATACCCACATAAATCCTAACCATAATCTTATTGGAACTGTCCAAATATTTGGTGTTTTTTTAGAGAATAGTCCCCCAACAACAGAACGATTATTTCTAGTGTTAAAGAATTCATGTTTAATATATGACCATACTTTATGCCATCCTAATACTTGCATAAAATATATAACATTAATGAAATGTTTAATAAATAGAGCAATACAGCTATTCTTAATATTAAACATCCTTTTTGGTGTTCCCACTTGCGCCAAACCTTTACGTGATCCTATACTAACCATTGCTCCATGGAATTTAGGTCTATATTCACGTTTTTCTTTGCCTTTCAACTCTGCTACGATATTATAAGCAACTAATTTAGCAGAGTTTTCAGCATTTTCCACCATTTGTGGTACTGGTTTACTATCTCCTTCTGGGATGTAGAAAATATTATCGCCTACTACATAAACATTTTCTCGACCTTCAACTTGTAAGTATTTATTACATACTAATCTTCCGCGACCTTTTTTCTCAACTTCATTAATAGTATCGATTAACTCTGACCCTTCAACTCCAGTAGTCCAAATAATCGTTTCCGATTTGATAATATTATCACCAAAGGTAATAGAATCACTAGTAACATTACTACTTGGTTTTCCAGTATAACACTCTACACCAAGTTTTTCTAATTTTTTTACTGCGTTATTTGATAGTTTTTCTGGAAATGTTGGTAAAACTCTTGGGGCCATATCTAATAATTTGATACTAACATCATCTAGTTTCACCCGATAATGATGGCACAACTCTGGAACATATTCAGCTAATTCTCCAGCCATTTCTACTCCAGTAAATCCTGCACCTACCACAACAAAGGTAAGCATTTGCTTTCTTAAATCTTCATCGGTTGTTTTTGCTGCTTTTCTAAATTGCTCAACAATGTGTTCATGTAGTATTACAGCATCCTCTAGAGACCATAAGGTAAAGACATGTTCTTTATATTCATCATGTCCAAAAAAGGTTGGTTTACATCCCGTTCCAATTACTAAATAATCATAGGGATATTCTTTATTATCAGATAGTAATTTTTGCTTTTCAAAATCTATCTTTTTGATTTCAGCTAATTCAAAATCTATATTACGTCCAGCTATTACTTGGTCAAAATATATCTTTATTGAATCTTCATGAACTCGTCCAGCAGCTACTTCATGTAATTCAGTTAACATTGTATGGTAAGGATTTTTATCTATAATAGTTATTTTAACGTCAAAGTCTACTTTACGTAATTTCTTTTCTAAGTGCTTAGCAGTTAAAATACCACCGTATCCTCCACCAAGAACTACGATTCGCTTCATTTAATATCCTCCTTCTGTCTAATATTATTATTTTCTAATTAATTTTATCACAATCCTTCACAAAATAAAAGTAATATATTCACAAAGTACTTTACAATAATAAAGGATATTCTTTTTCATAAGAATACCCTTTTTTCTTATTTTTATTATGTATCAAAAATAATAATTTATTTAAAAGAACTAACTATTAACCAGTGTTAAT
The DNA here is from genome assembly GCA_036562215.1 of Haloplasmataceae bacterium. Classification (GTDB taxonomy): domain Bacteria; phylum Bacillota_I; class Bacilli_A; order Haloplasmatales; family Haloplasmataceae; genus CALFRW01. Next base: position 21,228 of record DATCKO010000037.1, read on the forward strand.
TAGTAGTAAATTTTTCCTCTTTATCAGGTAATATTTGATGTAAAATAATACCTAAAATTGCTGCTAGTGCCATTCCTGTAATGGATACTTTTCCAAGATTAATTGCTAATCCACCAATACCAGAAACTAATATTACTGAAGCAATTATTAAATTTCTCTCTTTTGAGAAATCAACTCTATTATTGATTAGTACTCTTAAGCCACTAGAAGAAATTATTCCAAACAACATCATACTAACTCCACCCATAACACATACAGGTATAGAGTAGACTAAAGCATTGAATTTACCAATGAAGCCAAGTATAATTGAGATTAATGCTGCTCCACCTATAACCCAAACTGAAGCCACTTTAGTAATGCCTACAACCCCTGTATTTTCTCCATATGTTGTATTTGCTGGTCCTCCTAAAAGACCTGCAACTAAGGTTGCTACACCATCACCAGCGATAGTTCGAGCTAAACCTGGATCTTTCGTTAAATCTTTTCCAATAATGGAACTCATTACTAAGTGATCACCTATATGTTCAGATATGGTAACTAGTGCGACTGGTACCATTAATATTATAATTTCTATAATTTGACTAAATTGGAAACGATTAATTGCTTCTTTATTTAGCCAGACAAATTGTGGTAATTCTACCCAATCAGCATTAGTAATCAAAGAAATATCTACTATGCCTAGAAGCAAACTGATAATATAGCCTACAATAATACCCATTATTATTGGTATTAAACGTAAAATACCTTTAGTATAATTAGATATTATTATGGCTGTAAATAATGCCGAAAGACCTGCGACAAGATATTTCCAACTTGTATCTGTTCCCCCATTTGTAGTTAACATACTTACAGCAGTACTTGCTAAACTAAGTCCGATAACAATAATAGTTGGGCCAATTACAATAGGTGGTAAAAGTTTATTTATCCAATTTGTACCTATAAATCTTATTATGATAGCTACAATAACATATACTAATCCAACAGTTACTAAACCAACAGCAACCGCTACCAAGTTCAAATCACTTCCAGTTAATCCTAAATCTTGAAGTTTTATACTCTTATCCAAATATCCTTTAATTGTCTCATTACTCCATCCAAGTCCCACTATTGATGCTGACATAATTGGTGTAATAAAAGCAAATGATGACCCCAGAAAAATTGGTGATTTACCTTTTGTAAGTATAATGTAAATCAAGGTACCTATACCAGCTGATACTAAAGCTACACTGATTGGAAGTCCTGTAATCATAGGAACTAATACTGTTGCTCCAAACATTGCTAAAACATGTTGCAAACTTAAAATAATCCATTGACCTAACTTAGGTTTTTCATGCACATCATAAACTAAATTAGACTTATTCATTTTTTCCTCCTATTTATTTTGACTTTTTGAGGTTTTTTTATAAAAAAACCTCTTAAGTCCATAGCTTAAGAGGGTACACGTCTACAATAAATATTCTATTTTCGTGTTCCTTCTCAGCCTCACTGGACTGAATTAAAAGTTCAATTAATTATGACATAAACCACTTTTTTTGTCAACTAATTTTTTTATATTAGAATCATGAAAAATTTGTTGTGAAATAACAATAACTTCGTTATAATATATTTATATTTTGAGAGAGATATATTATATTTATTCAGTAATTTAAATTCTGTAGAGGAGTAGTAGTATGTTAGATAAATTAACAGATTTTCTTCGGGTATTTTTTGGACCAGGTAATGAGAATTATCATTTCAAATACTTTTCATTATCACATATAATACCAATTCTTATTATGGTTATTATCATTATTTTACTATATCGATATCGTAAGGAAATTAGAGCAAATGAAAAATTGGACCTTAAATTACGCTTTTGGTTAGGTTTTCTTGTATCAATAGCTAATATTAGTTGGTACTGGCTATTTATTAATATTGGTACAGACCCTTCAGTAGCTTTACCTCTAACAATATGTGAAACAGTAATGTTCTTTTCTCCATTTTTACTACTTACTAAAAGTCAAAAATTATTCGATGTCTTTTATTTCTGGACTTTATGCGGTTCAACTAATGCCTTATTGACTCCAGCAGTATTAGACAATTATGGACCAACCACCTATCGTTATTACCAGTTTTGGATTGGTCATGCTGGAATTATGGTTGTTATATTTTATTGCTTATTTATACTAAAAATGAATGTTACTTTTAAATCATTATTACGTTCTATTTTTTGGTTATTCCTCATGAGTTTATTAGCTATGTATGTAAATAGTGTAATACCAAATGCTAATTACTTATTCTTAAAGGGTAGTGAAGCAGGTTCATCTGTATTAGATTTGTTACCAACATATTTACCAGTTAGATTTGCGATTTTATTCGTACTAGTTATTATTTTATTCTCATTAGCTTATTTACCTTGGTATTTTATAAATCGTAAGACAATTAAAGAGGGCTAGTTACATACTAGTCTTTTTTTGTGTCTAAATTGACAAAAAATAGTAAGCAATATAAAATATTACTAAAACTTATATATGTGAGGTTTAAGATGGTTGAAGGAATAAAAAACTTTTTGAAAGACTTTTTTGGAAAAGGAGAAGAAAATTATAAATTTCGCTATTTTTCTTTAGAACATATCATACCGCTTGTTATAATGGTTATTATTATAATCTTAATCTATAGGTATAGACATATTATAAGAGAGAATCTTGAATTAGATAAAAAATTACGGACTTATCTCAGCTTTATAGTATCTTTTGTTAATATGAGCGTTTATTGGTTATATATAAATATTGGTGTAGATTTAACTACATCATTACCAATTAGTATATGTCAATCAATTATGATCTTTTCACCTTTTTTATTGCTTAATAAAAGTCAAAAATTATTTGATATCTTTTATTTTTGGACTTTATGTGGTTCTATAAATGCTTTAATTACTCCTGCCATTTTAGATAATTATGGTCCAACTAAATATCGTTACTATCAATTTTGGATTGGTCATACGGGAATTTTTATTATTATTTTCTATTGTATATTTGTATTACAAATGGAAGTAAACTTTAAGTCATTACTCACTTCTATCAAATGGTTATTACTATTTAGTGTACTAGCAATATTTGCTAATTACTCTATACCTGGTGCTAATTATCTTTTCCTAAGTGGAAGTGAAAAAGGTCAATCATTATTAGATTTATTACCAACCTATTTACCATATCGTATAGCGATATTGTTTGTTCTTGTTGTTATCTTATTTTATATCGCCTATCTTCCATGGTATATAAAGGAGCGAAATAAAAATAACCACCTTTTAAATAATTCCCATGAAAAAGCCTTGTTAGATAAGTAAACACTAACAAGGCTTTCTTTTATTCAATTATTCGAAAAATTTTTACCAGATAGTTGTTACAATAAAGTATGCTAAGAAAACAAGTGATAAAATGTACATGGTTATACTAACCTCTTTATATCTCTTAGCAGCTAACATAGAAATTGGATAGAATATGAATCCAACCGCAATACCTGTTGAAATAGAATATGCAAGTGGCATAATGATAATTGTGATAAATGCAGGAATGGCAATCGCAATATCATTCCAGTTAACTTTACCTAGTTGTGTAGACATTAAGATACCTACAAAGATTAATGCTGGCGCAGTAACAGAAGTTGTTACAACACTGAGAAGTGGTGAGAAGAATAGAGCGATAATGAAGAATAATGCAACAAAAACAGCAGTTAATCCTGTACGACCACCGACTTCAATACCTGATAAAGATTCTACATAAGAAGTTGTTGTAGAAGTACCAACTGTTGCTCCAACTACAGTTGCTACTGCATCAGCAGCTAAAGCTTTACCAGAATCTTTTAACTTACCTTCCTCATCTAATAATCCACTACGCTCACCAACACTAACTAAAGTACCAGCTGTATCAAAGAAGTCAAGGAAAAGCAATGTAAAGATTACTATGATGAAAGTAAAAATTGATTCAAAATTACCCCAATCATATGAACCGAAACCTTTAATAAATTCACCAAAATAAGGTGCATCTGGTAATTTAATAATTTTATCAGGTAATAATGGAAGTCCTGCAGCCAATGCTGCTTTTCCAGAAGCCTCAAGAATAGCACGCCATACAATACCCACTATTGATGTTAAAATAATTCCTAAGAAAACAGCTGCAGGTACTTTTAACACATACAGTATGACTGTTATAGCTAATCCAATAATAGCTAGTAAAACTAGCGGACTAGATAAATCTCCTAATATAGGTACTACATTACTTGGTTTATCTAATGCGTAAGGATCATATGAAACAATTCCAGCACCTTTTAATCCTATAAAAGCAATAAATAAACCAATACCAGCACCAACAGCATATTTTAGATCTTGTGGTATCGCATTAATGACCTTTTCTCTAACTCCTGTGAAGGAAATTGCTAGGAAAATAAGACCAGAAATAAATACAGCTGCTAATGCCTCTTGCCATGTAAAGTTATAACCAGAAGCTGATGTAATTGTGTATGCAAACAAGGCATTCATTCCCATACCAGGAGCTAATGCAACTGGATAGTTAGCATAAATTCCCATTATTAAGGTACCAACAATAGCAGCTATAGCCGTTGCTGTAAATACTGGTCCTGGTTTCATACCAGTTACTGATAAAACATTAGAATTGACAAACAGAATGTAAGCCATAGCTAAGAAAGTGGTTAAACCAGCTAATAGCTCTTTTCTAAATGTTGATCCTTTTTCTTCAATCTTGAAGAAATCGTTAATAAATTTCATCATTCTCCTCCTATTAATATATTACAATAAATCAAAAAGGCTTTCAAAATCAGAAAGCCTTTTATCAACAATTAAAGAACTTTTCAAAATATACACAAATGAAAAGTAAATTAATCGTAGTCTATCAATTTACGGTTGATAGGTAGAGACTTTCGGACCTTATTTCCGAGATTATACGATTATATTCAGTTATTTGACAATTTAAGTATAACCTATATTAAATTAAAACGCAAACAGTAAACGCTTACATAATTTATTTTTTTAGCAAATCATGAAACGCAAATAGATTTTTTTCATTATTTACCGCATAATAACCATTTTTATTATAAACATCCTTTTTATTATAGATAAACTCTTGGTGGTTTAGATCCCTAAAGATACCATTAGCTTCATGAATTAAAATATCCATAGTCGCAATATCCCATTCTTTAGTACCTAGACCAAATTTGTAAAATGCTTCAATAAAACCACTAGCAAGAAAACAACCTTTTAGCGTTGAACCGATTTCATATATCTTTTCTATTTTATCTTCATTAAGTTTATATAACGTATTAACTTCTTGTGATTTATGAGAACGACTTTCCGCTACACGCAATTTATTCTGTCTATCCGAAACACATAATTTTGTATATTTTTGCTCTTTAACCTTATAAGCTCCTTTACCTTTTTCCGCAAAATAGAGTTCATCTAATACTGGTACATATATAACACCAACTACAATTTTTTGCTTATAAGCTAAAGCAATATTAACCGTAAATTCACCTGTTTTGTTCACAAAATCTTTTGTTCCATCAATAGGATCGATAATAAAGCAATAATCATTATCTAGGCGTGATTCATCATCAACGCTTTCTTCAGATAATATAGCATAATTAGGAAAACACTTCCGTAAATGACCTATGATAATTTCATTAGCTTGAATATCTGCTAGAGTAACTGGTGATTTATCATCTTTATATTCAACTTCAAAGTCCGTATGATATATTTCTAATACTTTTTTTCCAGCAGTAATGGCTGCTTTTTTCATTTCATATAATTCTTGGGAAAAGTCCATAAATTGTATCAACTCCTTCTATAATTAAATTGTATCATATATCACATAAAAATATAAAAAAATTACCCAAATATTTAACAATTTGTTATATAATAGATGTAACATAATTGATTTTTTTCTATATAATTAAAT
>DATCKO010000041.1:0-4431 GCA_036562215.1 Haloplasmataceae bacterium
CGGCGATAAAAAGATAATATTAAATGAAGCAAAAAGATTTGAGATACTACTTGCTGAAATTCGTAAATTAAAAACATGATTCATAAAAAAGTTACCAATATCATCAATATTAAAATGATATTCTTTAGGAATAAAGTGTAATTTTTGCCACAATTTATCAAAAAACATTTGCATAGAATGATAAAATTGCGGAATCTGTTTTTCTAACTCATTTATTTGGTTGAAAAAAATCGGAATTAAGGTTGAAATTAAATATACTAATAGAATAATAAGGGTTAAAAAAACTAATAATACTGACAAAAAACGATTAATCCCTTGTTCTTCAATTTTATCAACTACAGTATGGAGTAAAAAAGCCATAAAAAAGCCAATTATAAAAGGACTTAGTAAATTAATTATTTTCATAAAATAATGATAAATTATTGGAATAGCAATATTACCTAAAATAATCAGTAAAAATAACGAAAAGATGACCATTATTGGATAGAATATTTTATATTCCTTTTTTGGAATCATTCCCATCACCCATTATATATCTATTATATGCTTCTCTAATCTAAATTATAAAAGGAAACTGCATCAATCTTTGATTGATGCAGTCAATTATTAAAAGATCTCTCTAATTTTTCGCAATGCTTTGGAATTATTCTTCATCATTTTACGCATTTCTCTTGAAATTAGTGTTTGATTTTCTGTAATTTTTTGATATGCTAATGTACCTACTATACCTAACATTATAAACGAAACTGCTCTCATTATATCACCTCAAATAGAGAGACCTTGTGCATAGTGCACATTTTTAGTTTAACCCTAAAAAAGAAATCAATAATGAGAAAAAATTACCAATTATAGAAACTGATAAGGATTAATCTTACTATTAGGTTCAAAGATGAACTCGTAATCATCAATAAGGATGACTTGTTTTTCATTTTGTACTTTTAATCTATCTTGTAACATGGTCTTTCGTCTTATTTCTTTAGTACTATGTAAAGCTTGTTCATATGCTTCATATTCACCTAAAATAATTAGATACTTTTTCGCCCTTGTAACTGCCGTATAAAGTAGTTTTTTATGTAACATTATGGAATATGCTTTAGATAATAATAGAATTACGATATCAAATTCACTTCCTTGGGCTTTATGAATAGAAATACAATAGGCTAAAGCTAAATCATTTAAATCATTTTCATAATAATAGACTTCACTTCCATCATAATCAACAATTAGTTTTATATCTTCATCACTTTCTTCATCATTAAAAATATACTTTATATATCCAATATCACCATTCATAATATTAAATTCTGGTCGGTTCACTAATTGTATAACCTTATCACCTAAGCGAAAGATTTTATTATTATACTGTAACTCTCTTTTTTCACTAGAAGTAGGATTTAAACACTCTTGCAAGTATTTATTGATGTTATTGATTCCTACTTGTCCTTTATACATAGGAGCAAGTACTTGTATATTGTCTAATGTATATTTTTTTTCTAAAGCATTACTAATTATAAACTTTAGATTATCAAACATAGCTTCATTGGTACAACGAATAAAGTTACGATCTTTTTGCTTTATTAATAAATCTTCTGATATTATTTGCTCATTAATATCATGAGCTAAAGTAATAATCTTGGAATCATCACTTTGGCGATGAATTCTATCTAATCTTATGGTATTGATAGTAAGAGATTCAATTAAATCATTTAGAACTTGTCCTGGACCAACAGAAGGTAATTGATTGACATCACCTACAAAAACAATCTTTGTCTCATCATTTAAAGCTTTCATCAATTGCGACAACAACAAAACATCAATCATCGAGGCTTCATCAATAATGATTAATTTACATTCAAGATGATGATTCTCATCATATGTATACTCACCAGAAATTTGATATCCTAGTAAACGATGAATGGTCTGCGACATAAAACCGGTGGCTTCACTCAATCGCTTTGCTGCTCTTCCCGTTGGAGCGACTAAGGCAATATCCTTTGTCATTCTTTTATCTGGTATCTCATTCATTTTGATGTATGCTTTTAGTAAACCATTTAAAATGGTTGTTTTACCAGTTCCAGGTCCACCTGTAATAATTAATATTGGTTCTCTTAAAGCTAAATTAATAGCTTCTTTTTGCTTCTTAGAGTACTTAATATTTTCTTCATCCTCAATACTTCGTATCATTGATTCTAATTTATCTTTATCAATATTATCTTCTTTTTGGTTATTAAGTATCCGCTGTATTTTTTGCGCAATAGTCATTTCCGCTTGATAAAAAGTTGTAAGGAAATATTTATTGTTTTCAAAAATCATTTGATTTTTATCAGTTAAGGTTTGTAAATTTTCTAATATTACTTCCTCAGATATGGTATTATCCAAACACATTATGACTTTATCGATAATATCTTGTTTTAACATATAAGTATGTCCTTCATTAAAACAATACTCTTCAACGACATGTTTGATTACGGCTTGGATACGATATGGGCTTTTTAAGTCAAATCCTAAAGACTTAGCAAAACTATCTGCTTTCTTAAAACCCACATTTTCGATGTCCGTTATTAAACGATAAGGATTTTCTTCCAGTAAATTAATGGTATTTTCCTTATACTTATTAAATATGTTCATGGCTAATCTATTGCCAAAACCATGTTCAATTAAAAAACGCAATATTCTTTCTTTCTCATAATTATTAAGCAATCCTTCATATATACTTTGCTTTTTTACTTCATTTAGACTAGGAATACTATCTAGTACTTTTTTATCATTAATAATTTTATCAATCGCATCATTTCCTAAAAAACTTACAATTCTTTGGGCTGTTTTTTTGCCAATACCTTTAAATATCGCACTAGATAAAAAGCTAATAAGACTTTCCTCATCATTTTTTAATCGCAATTCATAGCTTTCAACTGCAAATTGCCAGCCATAATTATTACTGACGTAATCACCATAAAAATCATATAACTCATCTTTTAATAATTTGGGAAAATACCCGACGATTGTCAACATTTCTTCACTATCTAAAGTTTGAATAGCTCCGACATGATAACTATCAAGAGGATTATAAAATATTTCCTTTTTATACCAACCCGTAATAACCATAAAATACTCCTAGTAATTATTAATACATTCTTTTTTCACCTTGATAATAGGCTTCATCAATAAAACCACCTCCAAGACATACTTCACCATCATAAAAGACAGCTGCTTGTCCAGGAGTGATAGCTCTTACTAGTTCACTGAATTCCACTCTGAGCATCTTTTCGTTTAGCCATGATATAGTAACGGGAACATCTTTTTGTCGATAACGAAATTTAGCACTACATTTATATTTCGAAGTAAATCTGTCCTTTGGTATCCAATTAACATCACTAACTATACATGAGTCAGAAAATAAATAAGGATGATAAAAACCTTGTTCAACATATAAAGTATTTGTCTTCAGATTCTTTCCTACTACGAACCATGGTTCACCTTTTCCCCCAATTCCTAAACCTTTTCTTTGACCAATAGTATAATACATAAGTCCAATATGCTCACCAATAACTTCTCCGCTTAAAGTGGTCATCAAGCCTTTTTGATTTGGTAAATAGTTCTGTAAAAAAGCAGTAAAATGTCTTTCACCAATAAAACATACTCCTGTTGAGTCCTTTTTGTCCGCTGTTGCTAAATCTAATTTGTGAGCGATACCTCTTACCTCTGGTTTGGTTAAATGTCCAATCGGAAATAAGCTTCTTTTTAATTGCTTTTGATTCAATTGACATAAAAAATAAGTCTGATCTTTATTTTGGTCAACACCCCGTAAAAGTCTTGCTTCATTATCAACTATTTCAACTCTAGCATAATGTCCCATAGCTATGTAATCGCAAGATAAACTTTCCGCATATTCTAAAAATGCTTTGAATTTAATTTCTTTATTACATAAAATATCCGGATTAGGAGTCCGTCCTTTTTGATACTCACATAGAAAATACTGAAACACTTTATCCCAATATTCCTTAACAAAATTTACTTTATGGAGTTTAATACCTAATTTATCAGCTACTTTTAAGGCATCTTGATAATCAACTTCCTGAGGACATATTTCATCCGCTAAGGTAGGATTTCCTAAAATATCATTATTGACAGCTGAATCCCAGTTACGCATAAAAACCGCTTCAACATCATAACCTTGCTCTAATAATATATACGCAGCAACTGAGGAATCAACACCACCACTTAGTCCAACAATTACTTTTTTGGTCATATTATCACCTTTATTAGTATTTTTTATTACTCTTTTTATTTTACCTTAATTTAAGCAAAATTAAAAGAAAATAAAAAAGAGCTGTTATAAAGCTCTATGATAATTTAGCCTTTTTTCGTGAATAATAACCCAATATACCTAATCCAATTAATGATAAGCTTATACCACCAATAATATATATA